>JALUZN010000001.1 GCA_027011835.1 Draconibacterium sp.
TCGAGAAGAAAATTTATTTAAACAGCCGGTATTGGAATAGTAGGGGAAACCAATTTTTATAAGCTATTCAAAAATTAATTAATGAAAAACAAGATTCACATAAATCTACTTATAACAGCTTTAATCATAGTGTTATTTGCTGGATGTAATAATTCAGTTACTAATAATCTATCGAGAACCGAAGTTTTATGTATAAACTGGAAAATAATACAGAACGACAATCCTGAGAAATTGACCGGAGAGCGTATTTCTCAAAAAGATTACAACACGAATAATTGGCACAATGCTGTTGTTCCCGGCACTGTTGGAGGAAGCCTTATTGCCGACAGTACTATTGTTAATCCTTACTTTGGATTGAACCTTCAGAAAATCGACACCTCCCAATTCAGATCCCCATGGTGGTATCGTACAACATTTAATTTAAATGAGGATGATTTAAACAAAAGCGTTTCATTACGCTTTTTGGGAGTAAACTATCGAGCAGATTTGTGGATTAACGGGATAAAAGTTGTTGGTAAAGATAAATTGGCAGGGGCTTATAATATCTTCACTTTCAAAATAAATGAATATGTAAAGACTGGAAAGAATGTAGCAGCATTAGAAGTGTGGGCCCCTTTACCCGGCGACTACTCCATGGGTTTTGTTGACTGGAATCCCAAGGCTCCGGATAGAGACATGGGCATATTTCGTGACGTGATTCTCGAAATAAACGGAGGAATAAAGTTGAGAAGTCCGTTTGTACAAAGTAAGGTTGATAAGAAAAACCTGGATGCCGCCGATTTGTCGCTACAAGTTGAAGTGGAAAACAACACCGAAAAAACCATTTCGGGAACCGTAATTGTCGATTACTCACTTGGCCAGCTCAAGCAAAAAGTTACAATTAATGGCGGTGATACAATATCGTGTAAATTTACTCCGGAACAATATCCACAATTGAAAGTTAAAGATGTAAAACTTTGGTGGCCAAACGGAATGGGAGATCCCAATCTTTACGATATCAACTTTAAGTTTGTTGCCGACAATGCTATTCTCGACAAGGTATCCGACAAATACGGGATAAGAGAAATTGACAGTTATGTCGATAATAATGGAAACAGAGTATTTAAAATAAACGGACAGTTTACCCTAATAAGAGGTGCAGGTTGGGCAGATGATCTTTTTTTACAAGACACCAAAGAAACTATAGAAGCACAAATAAGATACGTAAAAGAGATGAACCTGAATTGTATCAGGCTTGAAGGTATTTGGGGGAAAGATGAAGTAATGTATGACTTGTGCGATGAAAACGGCATATTAATGATGGTAGGTTGGAGTTGTCAATGGGAATGGCAGTCACATATGGGAAAACCCATACACAGAAAATATACCGCTTATAACTATCCCGAAGACATTAAACTTCTAACAAGCTACGGGGAAAGCCAGTTTTTATGGTTACGTAATCATCCAAGCATTATCGTATGGATGATAGGTAGCGATAAATTTCCCGCCCCGCAAATAGAGAGAAGTTATATTAAGTTTTTTAATAAATACGACACTTCAAGGCCTTATGTTGCCTCTGCTGCCGGTGTCAATGATACCATTTTAATAAACGACATTAGCGGGCCAACAGGTATGAAAATGAAAGGGCCTTACGATTATGTACCTCCCGTTTTTTGGTACACCGATACAACTTCTGGTGGTGCTTATGGGTTTAATACCGAAACTTCTCCAGGCCCCAATATTCCCCCGTTGGCATCATTAAAGAAAATGATTCCTGCCGATTATCTTTGGCCCATTGATAATAATGAGTATTGGAAATATCATTATAATGGATGGATATTTAATACCATCAACCCTTACCTTCGAGCTATTCGCACCCGGTATGGGAAGTCTAAGAATATTGAAGAATTTGCTTTCAAATCGCAACTCATGAACTATGAGATTATGCGCCCTATGTTTGAATCTTTTATTGCCAACAGGCCGGTGAGCACCGGGATAATTCAATGGATGCTTAATTCGGCTTGGCCTCACTTTTATTGGCAACTATACGACTGGTATCTCCAGCCCAATGCAGCATACTATGCGGTTAAAAATTCCAACAAAAATATTCATGCAATATATCGATATGGTAAAAACGACTTTTATATTGCCAATAATACTCTCGATAAAGCAAACAATTTAAAAGTTAGTATCGATTTAATCGATGTTAATTCGAAAGTGTTTTTCACACATCAATGGGAAGGAGTTGCAGAGGCCAACAGTTCATCACAAATATTTAAATTTCCTGAAAATATTGACTTGCCCGAAGTCTATTTTATTCATTTAAAGGTAACGAAAAATGACAAAGAGATAGATAACGGATTTTATTGGATGTCGAGAAAACAGGATATACTCGATAATAAAAGAGCAAATTGTTCCGGGACAGCCAGATTCAATTCGCAATATGCCGATTTCTCAGGATTAAATAAATTGCCTAAAGTAAAATTGACTTACGATTATACATTTGATAAGACCAACGACGAAGGAAACATTACAATTAAAGTTACAAACACTAGTTCTTCAATTGCATTTTTTACATTTTTCGATGTTGTAAATAAACAAGACGAACCGGTTCTTCCAATATTCTGGGACGATAACTATGTAACTTTGCTACCCGGCGAAGAACGGGTGTATCATGCCAATTATTCGTTGGATAGTTACAACGACAAACCCATAATAAAAGTAAAAGGATTTAATGTTCAAACTGAAATCCTAAACTAAAACATCATGAAAAAGAATGTTTTAATAATATTAATAATTGTTTTATTTCTTGTTGCGCCTAACCGACAAGTAGCGGCAAAAAATTTAGTAAAAATTGCTACAATCGGCGTTAAATCTCCTCATCGCAATGCATCTCGAACAGCTCAGCAAAAAACAGATGCAATGAATAAGTTCTTAGGCGAACAAATAGCACAGGTACTGCCGGATCACCCCGATTTGATTGTTTTTATGGGTTTATACCATGGTGGAATGGTGCAAGCCGAGTGGGCATATTCGTGCCGTTCGTGGTTTGTTGGTTCGGTTGGTGTAGGTGGTGTTTTTTCGCAAATTAGAAACCCATTTGGCAAGGTGATAACAACGGCCAGCAATCATTTCAATTACACGGTTTCTACTGTTAATTTAGATTATGAATTGGCGCATTTAGACCATAACAAAGTGCATCTGATAGAACTGAAAAAGAAATACCAAGATAAAGTTACAATATACGACCCGGGAGAATTTGGAGTTGTTATGATTACCAGTGAAGATGACAATTCATCAGCAGAAAATATGGTAAAGGAGTTTAATTTTGAAAAACTGGATGACTATTTTAACCGCACACGGTCAGACCGTAAGAAACTATTAAAAGAAAAAAAAATCATTAACTGAAATATACGATTATGACATCGAGAAGGAAATTTATTTCAACAGCCGGCATTGGAATAGTAGGGGCAACAGCATTGCCGGGTTCAACTATTTTTGGAGCAAATAATTTTGAAAGAGAGCAGCAACAAAAGAAAAATATTGTTGTTGGTATTATTGGTGCCGAAAATAATCATACAGTCGGGTATGGAAAACTTTTTAATATTGAAAAGAAATTTCCGGGCGTAGAGTTGAAATATGTATGGGGCGAAACCGATGCATTTGCAAAACGTGCCCAAAAAGAGGGAGCCATTAAAAATATAGTAAAAGACCCTCGCGATATGTTGGGGAAAATAGACGCATTAATTGTCGACCATCGCCACCCCAAATATCATTTACCGGCAGCATCACCTTTTCTCGAAGAAAAGATACCAATGTTTATCGATAAACCTTTTTGTTACCGTGCCGAAGAAGGCAGAGAGTTTTTGCAACGGGCCAAAGAGTTAAAAGTTCCTGTAAGTTCATACAGTAGCATTGCTCAAACCAATGCCACATTCGACATTCGCGAACAGGTAAAAGAGATAAACAATATAGAACAAATAGTGCGTTACGGCGTTCTTTATATGGGGATGAATAATAAATATGGAGGAATTTTTTATTACGGAATACACACTATTCAACCATTAATGTATATTTTTGGCGAAGATATCAGAGAGGTGAAAATTACAGAAAAAGGAGGGAAATGGAGCGGAAGTTTGGCTTTTGGTAACGGCTTGATGGCAACATTGGTTTTTACCGAGGAATATCACGGCTGGAATACTTTTGTTGTTGTTAAAGATGGAATTAAAGAGTTAAAATCCAGAGTTCCTGCATCTAACCCTACTCGTAATTATGTCGATATGGTTAATATGTTCCGTACCGGTGAGAAACCCCGTACTTTCCAAAGTATTTTGAATTCGGTTTCGGTATTGGAAGCATTGGAAAAATCGGTGTACAGCAGAAAGTGGGAAAAAGTAAATTATTTAAATGTTTAAACAATGAAAAAAAATCTAATTGTAAAGTTATTACTGATATTTCTAATAGGGGCATTCATTATTACTGCTTGCACCAAGGAAAGAAATATAACAGTATCGTATCAAATGAAAGATGTAAAAGAGATAATACCCTCTTATCAGTTAAGTATCTGGCTCGAAAAGCCCGATGGAACTTTTGTAACAACACTATTTGTTAGCGAATATCTTGCCTATGGAGGATATCTTGAATATGGTGTGTGTCCGTCGTGGTCGAAAAAGGCACACTGGGACACAGTAACGAAAGAAGAGTTAGATGCTGTAT
>JALUZN010000002.1 GCA_027011835.1 Draconibacterium sp.
ACTTTAAACAACTTCAATTAAATTAAAATATTGTAATTCAGAAAGATAAACATACAAGTAAAAATTGCAATTCTTGATCCATGTAACTCGCATGGACAATTTATACATAAGCTTTTGTGTTTTGTTGACCATGCTCGTTTCATATGATTATAATTGTTTATTTTCAAAGGTATCATATGGAACTCGCCCTTATCATTCCCCTGTGTGATAAATATCATCATGCTCGTTTCATATTTTGAAAATTAAAATCGAAACACAAGATAAGAAATAAGTAGTTGAAAATTTCGAAATTGAATCTGTTGTATTGTCGTTTCAAACGGATACAGCCTGTAATTAAAATATATTATTGATTTTTTCCCAGCTCTTCAAACATTATAATTGCTTTATAAAGTACACCCGCCGAGCCACGGAAAGTTCCCGAGCCGCGCGGTTCGTTGTTTACCGAGTACCACTCGAAAAAGCCGTCGTTATCTTTAACCCGTTTTACCATAGGTTGCATTTGTTGGTACGCCTCTTCAACAAAGCCGTTTTTAATTAGCTCCTGAATCATTCGTCCGCCAAACCAGGTCCAGTCGCCGCCATTTTGGTAGCTGTATTCGGGATTCATAATTTTATTGGCAAAAAATCCTGCCGGATAGGGCGGATAAAGTGTTAATCCAATTGAGCCTGCACCCGACGCTTTTACATTGGCAATCATTTTATCGAGCGAAATTTTAATCTCCTCTTTCGAAAGCAGTCCGGCCTCAATGGCAATAGCAGTGCCTCCGTGGTAGAAAATTTTATCTTCGTTAAAATCTTTTGGAAAAGGCGAACCGTTAAGGTAAATATGTGGCCGGTACTTCTGGTTTTTCTCGTCCCAAAGATATTTGCGCGTGTTTTCTGCAATTCGGTTTTTTATGGGCAGCCACCGCTCTTTTGTTTCGGGCAGCATTTCAATTAAGTTATTTAGCGCAATTATAAACATCGCGTTGTCGTAAATATCGATGGCTTTGTGTGTGTTGTTATCCAAATCTACTCCCCAGCCGTGTTCCGGCTGAACATCGCCCCAATCGGCAGTTGTGGCCCCAATTATCAATCCGTATTTTTCGTTATAACGCTCGTTCATCAGAAAATCCATTGCCCACACCATTCGTTCGGCAACTGTTTTATCGCCAATTTTCTCGTCGAAAATAGTCCGGTCGCCGGTAACCCGAATGTATTTATAAATGGCCTGAATAAGGGAACTTTCCTGGTCGGTTTCAACAGTATTTTTATGAGCGGCATAACGCGGCTCCAAATCGGAATAGGTGAAATCGGGGGTGTTTTTCCCCACTTTCTCAATTGGCGAGAAACCGTCGATAATATTCCCGTCGTCGCCCTGCATTCTGAAAAATACCAGCAGGTTCTCCTTTAAAACCGAGTCGGGGTAAACCTCTGCCGAAAGCTCGATAAACGTGTTGTAGTCGCGAATCCAAACTTCGCCATAACCGTCGCCGGCATTAAAACCGGTTTTAACCACTTCAAGTGCTTTCTTTTTTGTAAACGCAAAATATTCGTTCGATTTAATTTGCTTGATTAACTCTTGATTTTTAGATGTTTTAGGGTTACAACTTGCTAATACAAGAATCAGAATTAATAATAATATGGTTTTCATAAGCATAAAATTAGAACTAAGAACGAAGACACAAAATAATATTGTTGTTTTAATCTGTTTATTTCAATTTTTAGATTGCTTCGTCATTCTTCCTCGCAATGACGACACAACGCGACCCGTCATTGCGAGACGAGGGACGAAGGCGAAGCAATCTGTTGCTTTATAAAAACTCACCCGAAAGGTCTTTCCAATCCGGATTTAAAGAATCGATCAATTGTATTTTTTTCTTCCGGGAACCACCTTTTATCTGCTTCTCTCGTGCAATTGCTTCTTCTATCGATGAGAAGACTTCAAAATAAACTAATTTCGAAACATTGTATCTTGCCGTGAATCCCGAAGGATGAATCTTATTCTTATGTTCATACAGTCTCTTTCTTAAATCGGAAGTTACACCTGTATAAAGTACTGTATTGTTCTTGTTCGTTAAAATATAAATTGCCCCTCCTCGTTCCATAATTATATTTTTGAATCGATTTTATAGTCATTCACTTTTTAACAGATTGCTTCGTCATTGGTAGGAAGAATGACGAAGCAATCTGCAACTTTACAAAAACTCCTGAGTGCGACTTTAAATCGCGCCCCGAATTGCTGTTGCAATATCATAGTTCCAAAATTTATTTTTCCGTACTCATCGAAGGTGGTGGAGTTCCCACTCCCCATTTTTTATTTGGAATTGAGTCCATCTTAAATTTTAATGTTCCTCCTTCCATTAACTCTGCCCGGTTAATCCAGCAGTTCTCAATCTTTTTCCCATTAAACTGAACTTGTTGAATATAGCGGTTTTTAAAAGAGTTGTTTTTTGTTTCAATTACCAGTTTTTTCTCCGGATTATTTTCAAGTTGAATGGTAACTTTATCGAACTGCGGGCTGCCAAACTGAAAGGTTGGATTTGCCGAAGCGTGCCCCTGCACATCGAATAGACCAAGCGCATTCATAACATACCATGCACCCAGTTGTCCCTGGTCTTCATCTTGCCCAAAACCATATCCGTGTAAAGGTTCGGTTCCGTAAAATTCATCACAAATTATTCGTGTCCATTTTTGTGTCAACCAAGGTTTACCCGAGTAATTAAACAACCACGACTGGTGCAAGCAAGGCTGATTTCCCTGGTTATAAAGTTTTTGTAATCCCGAAAAACTGTCAATCTCTTTTCCTCCCCCAAAAACTGTTTTGCGGCTTTCGGTAAATGTTTTTTCGAGGCGTTCGTTAAAAAGATTGAGTCCTATTTTCTTAATTAAGCCGGCCGGGTCGTGCGGAACATACCAGGAGTACTGAACTGCATTTCCCTCCTGAAAACCTACCCAGGGTTTCATTGGGTCGAACTCTGCAATAAATTTTCCATCGGGTAATTTTGGTCGTATAAATTTTGTTTTCGGGTCGAATATATTTTTCCAGTAATCAGCCTGATTCATCAGTTTTTGGTAGTCATTTTCGTGTCCCAAACTTTTTGCCATCTGTGCAACTGCATACGAACTAAAAGCATATTCAAGCGTGTGCGATGCTCCGAAATTATAAACCCATCCATTCGAAATGGTTGTGTCTTTATAGGGTACGTAGCCCAAATTTACAAACCAGTGCAGGTCGTATTTACCATTTCCAAGATCGCGACCATGGTATTCAATTTCATTTTTTAATGCGGCCTTGTATCCGGTTTGCCAGTCGAAATTACGGATTCCACAATTGTACGCCGATGCAATTAACAGTCCCTGGAAATTGGTTTGCACACCGTTTGTGTAAGCTCCCGCAGCCTCGCCGTCGTGTAGCCAGCCGGTCTCTTTATAAAAATCGATGTTCGACTGAATATATTCGGCAAAATAGTCGGGATAAACCATTGCCCACAGTTGCGACAGGTTCCAAAATCCGCCCCAAATTCCATCGGTGTTGTAGTGGTGGTATTTTGGAACTCCGTTTTTATCGAGCGGAATTTGTCCGACACCTTCGCCATTTAATTTATATGCACCGTTTACGTCGCTGGCAATTCCGCGGCCAAGCAATGCGTGATACAAACCGGTATAGAACTTTTTCAAGTCCTGTTCGCGGCCTCCTTCTGCCCGAATACGCCCCAGCATATTGTTCCACCTTTTTGTGGCTACGGCGTGTACTTCGTCAAAAGTTATCGCTTTGGCTTCGGTATCTAAATTTAACCGGGCATTTTTTATGCCGGTATACGACAGCCCAACCTGCATTTCAACAACCTCGTTTTTGGTAGTTTTAAACTCAAGAAAAATACCGTTGTTTACCCCTTTTGTTGAATAAGTATTATTGTGAATAATAGAATCGGTAAATGTGCCAACCGCGGCAGGTATTTTATTTAACCGCGCCACAAAATACATTTTTACCCGGTTGCCGGGGTCGCAAAAAGTTACATACGACGGGTAAGTTTCAACAAAACCTTCCACTTCGTTTTTGTTAACCACTTCAGCAAAAGCTTCGGTAACGGTGCTGCTTTCGCCCTGTTTATGACCGATATCGAAAATAATTCGTGCTTTTTCTGCTTTCGGAAAAGTGTAGCGATGAAAGCCAACCCGTTCGGTAGCAGTAATTTCAGCCTTAATGTTATAGTCTTTCAGCAAAACCGAATAGTAACCCGGCTCCGAATGTTCATCTTTTTTGTCGAAACGCGAACGGTAGCCGCTGTCGGGATTCTCGCGTGTGCCGGGAACAGTTTGCAATTTCCCAACCGTTGGCATTACCACCACACCACCAATTTGGAACTCGTGAAAATGGCCAAATCCTTCAATCGATGTTTGCCGCCCATCGTAACCCACTGGCGCCCAACTTCCCATACTTCCGGCGGCATTGGTGTGTGGTGCCAGTTTTGCCATTCCGAAAGGCAACGCTGCCGGAGTATAAAAAAACCACCGCCCGTGAACCGAACCAATTTGCGGATCGACATATTGAATGGCGTTAAACTCGTTTTTAACTTGTGGTTTTTGTTGGCAGGAGAATAAAGAAATTAGTACGATTAAGAATAAGAAACTTACTGTTTGAATATTTTTCGATGTCATAAACTTGGTTTTATTATTCAATAT
>JALUZN010000003.1 GCA_027011835.1 Draconibacterium sp.
GTTTTGTCGTCTTGTCGGTTTTGTTTTTGTTATTTGCATATAATCAGTAGTTTATGTTGGGATATATTTTTTAGATATTTTGATTGTTTTTGGGAAATAGAGTAGCGCGGAGTTAACTGGGAAAATGAGTTGCTGTTAATAACGGTTAGGATTTATTTCGATAAAACGAAGCAAAAAACACATTGCAGCTTTCTGTAAAAACATAGTCGATTCGGTTTTGGAAACTCTTTCTAAATAGATACTAACTGAGGTTGTCCTGGTATACTTGGTTTTGCTTGTTGTCGCAATTGCTTAAGATTCGGTAGTATTGTCATACGTATTGTATTAATTAAGATTTGGCACAATTCTTATAAAAGTAAATCGATTGTTTTTTTAGCCTGTACAATTAATTACATTTGTACCGGTTTTATTTTATTGAAAAATTATACAAAAAGATGGCATTTATCACCAAAGTTCTCGGGAAAATTCTGGGAAATAAATCGGAAAGAGATATTAAAGTAATTGCTCCGATAGTTGAGAATATTAAGACTGAATATGACAGAATCTCAAAACTGTCGAATGACGGATTACGTGAAGAGTCGGACAGATTAAAGAAGATTATCGATGAGCGGATTAAGCCCGAAGAAGACGAAATAGTACAGCTAAAAAAAGATATTGAGGTTGCCGAGATTCAGGAAACCGAAAAACTCTACGAAAAAATTGATAAGCTGGAAGAGAAGATTAATGAAAAAATTGAGGAGGTATTAAATGAAATTCTTCCGGCGGCTTTTGCATTGGTAAAAGAGACTGCAAAGCGTTTTTTCGATAATGAAGAGATTGAAGTTACTGCCAACGATTTCGATCGCGATTTGGCAGCATTGCGCAATAGTATATTAATTAAAGGCGATAAAGCAATTTGGAAAAACCGTTGGCTTGCCGGGGGTAACGAAATTGTCTGGAACATGGTTCATTACGATGTTCAGCTTATTGGTGGGGTAGTTTTGCATCAGGGAAATATTGCTGAGATGGCTACAGGTGAAGGGAAAACGCTTGTAGCTACACTCCCCGTATTCTTAAATGCTCTGGCACGAAGAGGTGTTCACATTGTTACCGTGAACGATTATCTTTCGAAACGCGACTCGGAGTGGATGGGACCAATATACGAATTCCACGGTTTATCGGTCGACTGTATCGACAAACATCAGCCCAACTCCGAAAGCAGGAGAAAGGCATATAACGCCGATATTACTTTTGGTACAAATAACGAATTTGGATTCGACTATTTGCGCGACAATATGGCTATTAATCCCGAGGATTTAGTGCAGCGTAAACACCACTATGCAATTGTCGATGAGGTTGACTCGGTTTTGGTCGACGATGCGCGTACTCCGCTTATCATTTCCGGGCCTGTTCCCAAGGGCGACGACCAGCAGTTTGAAGAGCTGAAAGGATATGTTGAGCGACTCTACAATGTTCAGCGCGACCTGGTAAATCATATTTTTATCGATGCAAAAAAGCTTCTTACAAAAGAAAATGCTACTTCCGACGAAAGAAAAGAGGGCGGTCTGTTGTTGCTGCGGGCGCATAAAGGGTTACCCAAAAGTAAAGCGCTTATAAAATTTTTAAGCGAGGAGGGAATGCGTGCAATTCTTCAGAAAACGGAGAACTTTTACATGCAGGAGAACAGCAAAAATATGCATATTGTTACCGACCCGCTCTATTTTATTATCGACGAAAAGCAAAATTCGGTTGAATTAACCGACAAAGGAATCGATTTAATTTCGCAGGGTTTCGACGACCCCGAGTTTTTTGTTCTTCCCGATATGGGAGCCAAAATGGCCGATTTAGAGAACTCAGGCCTTGCACCCGATAAATTGCAAGAAGAGAAAGATAAATTGTTGCTCGATTATTCGGTAAAATCGGAACGCGTTCATACCATAAACCAATTGTTTAAAGCATACACCATGTTCGAAAGAGATGTGGAATATGTGGTTATCGACAATAAAGTTAAAATTGTTGACGAGCAAACCGGACGTATTATGGAGGGACGACGTTATTCCGACGGGCTGCATCAGGCAATTGAGGCAAAAGAGCGTGTTACGGTTGAGGCGGCAACACAAACCTTTGCAACAATTACACTTCAGAACTACTTTAGAATGTACCATAAACTTGCCGGTATGACGGGTACTGCCGAAACTGAAGCAGGAGAATTTTGGGACATCTATAAGTTGGAAGTTGTAGTTATTCCTACCAATCGCCCCATTATTCGCGACGACCGCGAAGATCTGGTTTATAAAACCAAACGCGAAAAATACAATGCAGTAATCGACGAGATTGTTGCTCTGAATAAGGCAAAACGTCCGGTACTGGTGGGTACTACATCAGTAGAGATTTCGGAGTTGCTCAGCAGAATGTTGACAAGAAAAGGCATAAAACATAACGTTTTAAATGCGAAACTTCATGCTCGCGAGGCAGAAATTGTTGCTGAAGCCGGATCGGCAGGAACAGTAACTATTGCAACAAACATGGCAGGTAGGGGAACCGATATTAAACTTACCGATGAAGTTAGAAAAGCCGGTGGACTGGCAATTATTGGTACCGAGCGACACGATTCTCGCCGCGTTGACCGGCAGTTACGTGGCCGGGCAGGACGGCAGGGCGATCCCGGTTCGTCGCAGTTTTATGTTTCGCTCGAAGACAACCTAATGCGTCTTTTCGGCTCCGACAGAATCACCGGAATTATGGATAAACTCGGACTGAAAGAGGGAGAGGTAATTCAACACTCTATGATTTCGAAATCGATTGAGCGTGCACAAAGAAAGGTGGAGGAGAATAACTTCGGAATACGGAAACGATTACTCGAATACGACGACGTTATGAACTCGCAGCGCGAAGTGGTGTATAAAAAACGAAAACACGCACTGTTTGGAGAACGTTTGGAAGTCGATATTTTGAATATGATGTACGACTCGGTGGAAGAGTTGGTCAGCACTTATCACGGTTCCGATATGTTCGAAGAGTTTAATATGGAACTGATACGTTTACTGTCGGTAGGCTCACCAATTTCCGAAGAGGATTTTAAACAGCTGAAGGCAAATGAGATCTCGGAGCGTATTTACGAAAAAATGATTAACGCTTACAAACGAAAAGTTGAAACCATTTCGAAACAAGCCTTCCCTGTAATTAAAAACGTATACGAAACCAAAAAAGAGATTTATAAAAATATTGTTGTTCCAATTACCGACGGGAAAAAGGTCTTTCAGATTGTTTGTAACCTTGAGAAAGCGTACGAGAATAGTGGAAAAGAGCTGTTGAAATCGTATCAGAAACAAATAGTATTAAATACTATCGACGAAGCGTGGAAAGAGCAACTTCGCGAAATGGACGATTTGAAACAGTCGGTACAAAATGCATCGTACGAGCAAAAGGACCCACTTCTCATCTATAAATTAGAGTCATTCAACTTGTTTAAGTTATTGGTTGCACAAGTGAATAAAGATGTGGTATCTACGCTAATGAAAGGGCAGATTCCTATTCAGAATCCGGAACAGGTTCGAGAAGCTCATTCAATAAAACGAATGGATATGAGCCGCTATAAAACACAAAAATCGGAACTCCCCGGAGCAGAGAATGCAATGGAAGGGGCAAACTCCGAAACGCAGGAGCGCTCTAAACCTCAGCCGGTAACTGTTGAGAAAAAAGTTGGCCGAAACGATCCTTGTCCGTGTGGAAGTGGTAAAAAATATAAACATTGCCACGGAAGAGCAGGCGCATAGCTTTTACAAATTTTAGAAAATAGATTATGTTTGAACTACTTGGTTTTATTCATTGGAATGTAAATCCCGAAATTTTTCATCTGGGGCCAATTTCAGTACGGTGGTACGGGTTGCTTTTTGCTACGGGGTTTTTGCTCGGTTATTATATTGCCGAACGAATGTTAAAATCGGAAAATGTCGACCCGAAATGGATAGAAAGCCTCTTCTTTTATATGATTATTGCTACAATTATTGGTGCCCGGCTTGGTCACGTTTTATTTTATGGCTGGGACTACTATTCGCAAAATCCGGGAGAGATAATAAAAGTTTGGCATGGTGGTTTGGCAAGTCATGGCGGAGCAATGGGAATTCTTGTTGCCCTGTATATTCACTCTAAGGTCGTTACCAAACGTTCTATGTTGTGGTCGCTCGATAGGGTGGTTGTGCCAACAGCACTGGTGGCCGCCTTTATTCGTACCGGAAACCTGATGAACTCGGAAATTTATGGTATTCAAACAAAAGTTCCGTGGGGAGTTATTTTCGAACGAAATGGAGAAATTGTACCCAAACATCCTACTCAGGTTTACGAAGCTTTGGCCTATCTGCTTGCCTTTGGAGTAATGATGTACCTGTACTGGCGAACCAATGCCAAAAACAAACCCGGACTTCTTCTTGGCTCTTTCTTTATTATGATTTTTGGTTTTCGCTTTTTTGTTGAATTTATTAAGCAAAACCAGGAAGCTTTTGAAGCAGGAATGACCTTGAATATGGGACAATGGCTGAGTATCCCGTTTGTTTTGGGAGGAATATTTTTAGTGGTAAGAGCCATTAAAAACCCGGAGAAAATATATAAGAATAAGATACCAAATCAGAAAAAATAATATACCTCTGATTTTAAATTGATAATTATTAAACAATAGAAT
>JALUZN010000004.1 GCA_027011835.1 Draconibacterium sp.
GTATCAACGTTAATAAATACCGTCATGCTGTCCGTCGGCCGACGGATCAGCATCTCTGTCATTATCTCATTATGCCCATTCAAAAAAATGGGTGGCCACTCGCAATGACGCTAATTGTATATTGATTGTGTTTGTTTGGGCTTGCTTTGCGAAAGAAGTTATTTTTAGTATTCCTTAATCTGGCAAATATCTGAAATTAACGTCATTGCGATGACGAGGAACGAGGAAGAAGCAATCTTAATAATTATCACGGACAATAGTAATTTAAAATAAGGTTAATAAGGTTCGCTACTACTTATTAGCCCAATTGGCTACTAAGCTTTAAAAGCTAAGAATAAGGTTTTTATTAACTCTTCACAATGGCTCCCCACTGCCGGAGGCCACACTTTTAGGCTTGATTAAAGGCGTATACAGAAACCCGATTCGTAGCGACGGCCTCGGTCGGTGAGCCGGAAAACAAGCGATATCGACGTTAAAAAAATCCTGCTGTCTGAGGAGGTACGACGAGTTCAGGATTTTTAGTCGCTATTGCGTAGCTTTTCCGAGTAAAGCGAACGCAGCCTTGGTCTTTTTGTTTACTTTTTGGGCTAAGTCAAAAAGTAAAATCCGCCCGATAGGGCAAAAGTAACATCAAGGCATCACCCATTATTATGCGACAGGCGCGCGGCAGGAAAGGTTATTGTTTTTGATTTATCGTTAAAACAAAATTCCCGGAGGAGCGGGAGGTGTTAAAAAAAGAGGATGATTTCTTATAAAAAATATCATCCTCTTTTGTATCCCTAAGTCACGGTGTGAGTTCCCGGTTAAGAGCTATCTCTAACAATTAACCAAATGTAATTTGCAAAAGACTCACGCTGTGACTATTACCAAACTAAAAATACTATTGTCTATAACGGAATGTTCCCATGCTTTTTTGGTGGATTCGATTTCCGTTTATTTTGAGTCATATCCAAAGCATCAATAATCTTTTTACGTGTATCGCGCGGATTAATAATCTCGTCGATATAACCCAACGATGCAGCTTTATATGGATTGGCAAATTTCTCGCGATACTCTTCAACAGCCGCTGCTTTTTCCTCGTCGTTTAATTTGTTGCGGTGAATAATATTAATAGCTCCTTCCGGTCCCATTACGGCAATCTCGGCAGTTGGGTAGGCCAAATTAACATCGGCTCCAATGTGTTTGCTCGACATTACATCGTATGCGCCGCCATAAGCTTTCCGGGTAATTAATGTAATTTTTGGCACTGTTGCTTCGGCAAAAGCATAAAGCAATTTCGCACCGTGTTTTATTATTCCTCCAAACTCCTGATTTGTTCCCGGTAAGAATCCGGGCACATCGACAAACGTAACCAACGGAATGTTAAACGAGTCGCAGAAACGTACAAAACGCGCTGCTTTTACCGATGAGTTAATGTCGAGAACTCCGGCCAGGTTTTGTGGTTGGTTGGCAACAATACCAACCGGTTTACCGCCAAAACGAGCAAAGCCCACAATCATATTTTGTGCATATTGTGGTTGTACTTCCAAAAAGTGTTTGTTGTCAATTACTTTCTGAATAATCTCGTGCATATCGTACGGCTTATTTGGGTCGGCCGGTACAATTTCCTCTAAACTCTCGTCGGCTCTTTCATCCGAGTCGATTGTTGTTTTAATCGGAGCATCTTCTAAATTATTCGAAGGAATAAAACTTAGCAACTCACGAATCATCATTATTGTTTGCTCTTCGTCGCTTCCGTTAAAATGGGCAACGCCGCTTTTCGAGTTGTGGGTGTTTGCACCACCCAGCTCCTCTTTTGTAACCTCTTCGTGGGTAACCGTTTTAATAACATCGGGGCCGGTTACAAACATGTGGCTCTTTTCGTTTACCATAAAAATAAAGTCGGTAAGGGCAGGGGAGTAGACAGCACCTCCTGCACAGGGGCCTAAAATTGCCGAGATTTGCGGTATTACACCCGACGAAGTTACATTGTTGTAAAAAATATCGGCATAACCGGCCAGACTTTCAACGCCTTCCTGAATACGTGCACCACCCGAGTCGTTTAACCCAATAATTGGAGCACCCATTTTAAGCGCCAATTCCTGAACTTTTATAATTTTATCGGCATTGGCTCTGCTTAACGACCCTCCGAAAACAGTAAAATCCTGGGCAAAAACATAAACAAGTCTGCCGTTTACTTTTCCGTAGCCCGAAACTACACCATCGCCATAAATCTTATTGGCTTCCATTCCAAAGTCGTAACTCCGGTGGGTCATCAGTTTGTCAATCTCGGTAAAAGTTCCCGGGTCGAGGAGTTGTAAAATTCGTTCCCGTGCTGTTTTCTTACCAGCTGCATGCTGTTTCTCTTTACGTGCTTCGCCTCCACCTAGTTCGGCTAATTTATTTAGCTCTTCCAGTTTATGGAATTTATCTTCTAATTTCATTCGTATGTTTTAAATTAAAATATTATAATTCAGACAGATAGATATACAAGTCAAAATTGTAGTTCTTGACCCATGGAACTCGCATGCACAATTTATACATAAGCTTTTGTATTTTGTCGACCATGCTCGTTTCATGTTATTACTCAGTTAGTTCCAGTTCAATTAATATTTGATTTCCGTCGATGGTATCGTCGTTTTTAACGTTTACTTTTTTTACAATTCCGTCTTTTGGAGCTTTGTATTCGCTCTCCATTTTCATGGCCGAAATTATTATAACCGTTTCTCCCTCTTTTACTTTATCTCCCTCGTTTACCAATACTTTAACCACTTTCCCCGGCATTGGCGACGAAATGGTGTTTTCTCCCGAATCGAAACCGTTTCCACCCCTGTTCATAAGGTAGCGGGCTTCGGCATCAATAACTTCTAAATCGTATGATTGATAAAGCGTGTATGCTGTATATTTTTTGGGTTCGTCGCGAGGAACCAGTTCGATGTTGTGCGAGCGGCCACCTTCGAGAATTGAAAAAGTACCGTCGGCGGTGTGCATTAAATCAACATTATAAACTTTTCCATCCACTTCAATTTCCAAAATATTTTCGTCTTGGCTAATCAGGTCGACCCATGCAACCCGTTCTCCTACTTTAATTTCTACTGCCATAATCTTTCGTTAAAAACGGTTTATATTACATGCTCCTTTTTTCCAACTGCTTTGTGCCGGAGAAAACTCTTTTCTATTGTTTTTCGAATTGTCAAGTTTATCGAGGTAATCGATAAATGTTGCAATAATTGCCATATCGCTGATATCTTTATCGATTTCCGGCTTCATTAATTGCTCTTTGTTCTTATCAATAAAATGGGTGTCGTAATTTCCCTCAATAAAGTTTTTGTTGTTCATTACGCGCTCTTCCATTTTTATCGATGTTTTTACGCCTGTAATTTTATATTCGTAAAGTGCGCGGCGCATACGGCGAATTGCTTCGTCTCTCGATTTTCCCCAAACAATTAATTTTGAAATCATGGGGTCGTAATAGATAGGAATTTCGTATCCTTCGTAAACATAGCCATCGGTACGAACGCCAAGCCCAAGAGGTTCCGATATTTTATAAACTTTTCCGGCACTTGGCATAAAGTTATTGTCAGGGTCTTCGGCATAAATACGGCACTCAATCGAGTGTCCCCTTTGCGATAAATCGTTTTGAGTGAAACTGAGTTTTTCACCTTCGGCAACTCTAATTTGTTGTTTTACAAGGTCAACTCCGGTAACCCGTTCGGTAATCGGATGTTCGACTTGCAAACGCGTATTCATTTCGAGGAAATAGTAGTTCAGATTATTGTCAACCAAAAACTCGATGGTGCCTGCTCCTACATAATTTACTGCGCGGGCTGCTTCAACGGCTGCTTTCCCCATCTCTTCCCGTAGTTCGGGAGTCATTAATGGTGAAGGAGTTTCTTCAATCATTTTTTGGTGGCGGCGTTGAATAGAACACTCGCGTTCGAAAAGATGAACCACATTTCCGTGCTGGTCGGCAAGAATTTGAAACTCGATGTGATGAGGCGAGGTAATGTATTTCTCAATATAAACCGAATCGTCGCCAAACGACGAGAGTGCCTCGGAACGTGCAGCTCGTACAGCCGAAACTACTTCGTCGGCTTCCTGAACCAATCGCATTCCTTTTCCGCCGCCTCCGGCCGATGCTTTTATCATTATGGGTAACCCAATCTCTTCTATTACTTTAAACACTTCCTCTTCGGAAGATATTTTTCCTTCGGTGCCGGGAACAACCGATATTCCGGCATTCATCATTGCTTCGCGTGCCTGGATTTTATCGCCCATTTTTACGATTACTTCGGGCGACGGGCCAATAAAAATAATTCCCTCTTTTGTACACCTCTCGGCAAATTCGGCATTTTCGGAAAGAAAACCGTAACCCGGATGTATGGCGTTGGCGCCACTCTTTTTTGCTGCATCAATAATTTTGTCGATTACCAGGTAACTTTCGTTCGACGGTGCTTTCCCAATGTAATAAGCTTCGTGGGCATACCGTACATGCAACGATGTTCGGTCGGCTTCGGAATATACAGCCACGGTTTCGATATCCAATTCCCGGCACGTTCGCATGATGCGAATTGCAATTTCGCCACGATTAGCGATTAGTACTTTTTTTATTTTACTCATATACTAATTTCAAACTTAATTGTTTTTTATAAATTTATACGAGAGTATCT
>JALUZN010000005.1 GCA_027011835.1 Draconibacterium sp.
ATATTATCATATCTGATTTATTATCAATTGCTTAAGAATCGAACTCAGGTTAGTCGTTTATTTTTACTTTCAATTGTAAATATTTCCCTTATTGTATTTTTTACGTATTTTAGCCTCGCCAAAAATAAAAGAACAATTTATGATGAAAAATATCTTCGTATTCATATTCGTACTGTTAACCATAACCGGTACTGCGCAAAACAGAGAAAAAGCATTTGAAATTAATGCTAAATTAGGCCGGGGCATTAATTATGGAAATATGATGGAAGCACCTTCGGAAGCAGCTTGGGGAAATCCGTGGAAACCAAAATATGCAGGAATGATTAGCGACTTAGGTTTTAATCATATTCGCATTCCAATTCGTTGGGAACCTTCATCCAGAAGTATGTCAACAGCTCCCTATACGATTAGTACTAAGTTTTTAAATCGCATAAAACAGGTTGTCGATTCGGTTCTCGATAACGGGATGTTTGCTATTATAAATATGCACCACCACGAAGAATTATTTGCTGACCCCGATGGACAGAAAGCTCGATTTCTTGCACAGTGGGAACAGATATCAGCGTTTTTTAAAGACTATCCCGACTCGCTTTTGTTTGAGATATTAAACGAACCGAACAATAATTTAACCCCCGAGAAATGGAATGTTTTTGCTGCCGATGCACTAAAAAAAATAAGAGTTGAAAATCCGGAGCGAATTGTTTTAATTGGTTTAGCTCCGTACGGAGGACTTGGCGGACTGCCAAACATTGAATTACCCGACGATGAATTTATTATATTAACGGTTCATTATTATAACCCGTTTCATTTTACGCATCAGGGAGCAAGCTGGGTTGGCGATATTGCTGACGAATGGCTGGGGACAAAATGGAACGACTCGGAAACAGAACGCGAAGTGGTTGAGAATGAGTTTGCACCACTTTTGAAATTTAGTAACGACCATAAAATTCCTGTTCACATTGGCGAATTTGGCGCATATAGCAAAGCCGATTTAAAATCGCGGGTAAAATGGACAACCTTTGTTTCGCGCTATATTGAGACATTAGACTGGAGTTGGGCGTATTGGGAGTTTAGTGCCGGGTTTGGAATTTATGATCCGAGAAGAGACAAATATAATCAGGATTTAATTGATGCTCTGTTACATAACGAAATGCCTGAACCGGCAAAATATGTGGGCACTCCAATTTATAAGTCGGATTTTACTTCCTCAAAAGATGGATGGGTTTTGTACACTCAGGGATACGGAAAAGCAACCATGGAACGTGCCGATAGTGCCTTAAATATCTCGATTACAAATGGCAGTACCGAAGCGTGGCATGTTCAGTTAGATAAGAGATATTTTAACTTGATGAAAGGGAAAAAATACAGACTGTTGTTTAAAATAAAAGCTGAGGCCAATACGATTCGTACGGTAAATGCGTATTTGGGAATGACAAAATCTCCCTGGTCGTCGTATAATGGAACCAGTACGTTTTTGCTTACTGATACGTTTAAAACATACTCCATTATGTTCGATATGACTACCACCGACAGCCATGCAAGAATTGCATTCGATTTTGGAAAATCTTCTGTTAATGTTTCGTTAAAAGATATTGTTTTAGAAACTGTTGTTCTTGTGCCTCCAACGGCTGTAGAAAGTGTTAACAAATTTAAAACAGTTGTTTATCCCAATCCCGCAACCAATCAGTTATACATTAATAATATCGATAATTTTAAAACGTGTACCATCACAAATTTGGGTGGCCAGTTGTTCGAAGAACAAAAACTGATTCCATTTATGAATCAAATCAATACAACGCATTTTCGCCCGGGAATATACATCGTTCAGTTAAGAGGAAAAAACAGCTTTCATGCTGTAAAGTTGTTGATAAATTAAATCATTGGTATACTACTCCAGATAGGTTTTCAAAAATTAAATAAAGTGCAATAACAAAGCAGTAAAATAAGAATTTTCTTTGTTTTCTTAAAAGGAAATACATCTTGTTAATCGTTCGTTTTGTAAAACTTCTTACGAGTAAAGCGAGGCAATCTGTCTTATGTCCAGTCGGATGTGATTATAGTGCTTTTCCCTCTGTCGGAAAAGAGAAGATAGAAGTTGTTTTAACCTTTTTTTTTGCAAGATTAGTGTTTAGCTATTTCATTCTTTACTATTTATTGTTAGTTTTGTGATGCGTTTTTGTGTAAAAATATTATACATTTACTGCTGTTTTACTAGGTTGCAACAAGATTTTTTCATGTAACTGACAGGGCGAAGCTGTGAAAAGTCCCCAGCGCGAACAAAAGGTTACTCAACCGATTCTAGCTGGTTTTAGCCATAATTATCAATATAAATTTTAATAAACATCATCTTCTAAAATAGAGCATACTGCACAGATTTACTCACGTATTGTTTTTATATTTATCAGCCCATCAATCCGTCAGTCCATCATTCCTTCAATCTTCAGTCCGCTAAAATAACAGCACAACAATCTTAAAATGCTACAATCCATAATTAAATCCAAGACCCGAATTAAACTGCTGATAAAATTCTTTTTTATTAACAATAATCAAGGATATTTGCGCGGATTGGAGAAGGAGTTTGGAGAGACCATAAATGCTATTCGTTACGAAGTAAACAGCTTTGTCGATGCCGGTTTGCTTACTTCCGAACAGGAGGGAAACAAAAAAGTGTACAAAGCCAATACGAAGCACCCTCTGTACAACGAACTCAGGGCAATAGTACGAAAAACAATAGGTGTCGATCAGATTATCGATACTGTTACAAGCAAAATTGGGAATCTGAAAGCCGCCTATATTACAGGCAATTTTGCCGAAGGGGTTAACGCCGATGTAATTGAAATGGCATTGGTGGGCAACGAGCTCGATACCGATTATATCGATAAACTTGTACTAAAAGCCGAGAAACTGATTGAACGCAAAATTATGTACCTCACCATGACCGAAGAGAAGATGAAATACTTTTTTAAAGATAAACCCAACCTGCTGATTTGGAAAAGTGAGGAATAATTTAAAAAAATCCGTTTTTTCTCTCCTTTCGAAGGAGAGATGTCCCGTTCAGTGAAACCTGCAATTTAGGAGTAACGAACTGAATTGCATTGGTTGAACTAATCCCAGCCTGTCCCGCACCAAAGGTCGGGAATGCACATCGGGGCGTAAGGAATGTGTGAAGGCCGGGACAGAGAGGTGACAAACTTTGGAATACGAACTTTCTACACAAAACAACAATTGTGGCAAGACTATGCAAGCCGACAAAGGAGGCGCGGCAGCCACACACTTCTCCGTCCATTGAAGGATTGTGTCCGTCCCCTGACGGAAGTTTAGTACAAAAATTATGACAGCCTGGACATACATAACAACAAACAAATCGAACCGGGTTTTATATACCGGCGTCACAAGCAATATAAAAAGCAGAACCGAAAGCCATAAAACAAAAAAGTACCCAAATTCATTTACAGCAAGATACAACGCCGACAAACTTGTTTGGTTCGAAGAGTTTACTAGCATCATTGATGCTAGTAAAAGAGAAAAACAAATAAAAGCAGGGTCGCGTGCAAAAAAACTGAAGCTTATTAACGAAATGAATCCCGAGTGGAAAGATTTATACAAGACATTGTAAAGTACTCAAGGCATGAGACCGCCACGTCCTTTCAGTCCTCGTGGAATCGTGCACCAAACAAGTTTTGAAATACGAACCTCCCTCGCACAAAACAACATTGGTAGCACGACTTCCCGAGGACAGAGGACGAAGGGAACCCACGCAAGAACCACAAAACAAGCCAGGTGCAGACGACTTGAGACCACTTCGGTCGTCCCTCCCGCGTGGAACCGTGCACCAAAACAAACTTTGGAATACGAACTTTCTGCACAAAACAAAAATGGTAGTACGACTTCCCGAGGGAAGAATGACCGAAGGGAACTCATGACTTTTAGCAGAGAGCCACAAAAGAAAAGAACTACAAAACAAGCCAGGTGCAAACGACTTGAGACCACTTCGGTCGTCCCTCCCTCGCGGAACCGTGCACCAAATAATATTTGAAATACGAACCTTCCTGCACAAAACAAACTTTGGTAGTAAAAAGCAGCGAAAAAGAAATAGAAGATGTTATTGTTACAAAAAAATAGTATTGCTTGCAGCAATGGCACAACTTGTCCCGATTTCTCGGGAGATTATATTGTAGAAATCCCTATGGGACAAATCTGCGCCAGCGGGGGGGATATGCTGCACAGGTATATAACAAATCAATCATTATTAGCTAAAAATTAAAGCTGCAAAACTATGCTAATTTACCTCGACAATTGTTGTTTTAATCGTCCTTTCGACGATCAAAATCAGATTCGAATAAGAATTGAAACTGAAGCAAAGCTTTTTATTCAGGAAAATATAATTACAAAAAGATTTCGGTTAGCTTGGTCTTATATTCTCACACGCTGGTGCGGATTTGTAATCCGTACCTCAGCCGTTAAGGCTGAAAATAAAACAGTTGTATCGGAAGAATTACTAAAAGAGTATTGCTTGCAGCAATGGCACAGATTGCCACAAAGTGATCCCTTGGGGACAAATCTGCGCCAGCGGGGGCAGTCCCGACTTTAAAACAAAATACTAATAGCTAAACTCAATTATTTACTAAATTGCAACTATAATTAAT
>JALUZN010000006.1 GCA_027011835.1 Draconibacterium sp.
TGGATGCAGCATCTTGGGCCGGCTTTTGCAATTACAGCATCGGTTACAAGTTTAATGTTTATTCCTATTTTAAATGGTACGGGTTGGTTTCCATGGTTCGAAAACCTCAATTTTAAAGGCGATTTAGTTTTTCTTCTTTATATGATGGTGTTTGGCTCTTTGGGAATGGCACTCGGGGCAGGGCAAACCGGGAACCCCAATTCGGCGATTGGCGTTTCGCGTGGATTATCGCAAATGGTAGGGTACGAAATCCCATGGGTTTTGGCACTTGTGGCATTAATGCTTCAAACCAAAACTACTTCGTTAACAGGGTTGCTCGACTATCAGGTTTCAAACGGAACGTGGATGATGTTTGAATCGCCGTTTGCATTTGTAGCTGCTGTATTAGCCATGCTCGGAATGTTTCACTACGCGCCGTTCGACGTGCCTTTTGCACCGGCAGAGCTTTCGTCGGGGCCGGCGTCCGAATTTGGCGGTAAATATTTGGCGTTAATGATGTCGTCGGGGTCAATATTTTCGTTTGTAAAACTTGTACTCATTGTCGACGTTTTTATGGGTGGAGCGTCAAACCTTATTATGTTGGTTGTTAAAACATTCGCTCTTTATATGATTCCGGTATTGTATGGTATTGTAAGCCCGCGATACAGAACCGAGCAGTCAATCCGGTATTTCTGGGGATGGCCGACTTTTATTGGGATATTGGGAGTTATTTATGCCGTTTTTGTTCGATAAAAAATAAAATCTGAAAAGATGATAAACGATAAGAATTCAAAAAAAATAGTTGATATTATACAGGACTTTTCCCGTAGACACTCTCTTTTTGTGCTTGCCTACGGAACAGGTTGCGGAGCCATTGAAATTCCTCCGACCATGACTTCACGCTACGATGCGGAACGGTTTGGAATCAGAGGAATGGCCACTCCGCGCCAGGCCGACTTACTCCTTATTACTGGTTACTTGGCTTCGAAAACATTAAAACGGGTAATTCGTGCTTACGAACAGATGCAAGATCCAAAATATGTAATTGGTTTTGGAAGTTGTACAATTAACGGCGGTATGTACTGGGATTCGTACAACACAATTAAAATCTTGTCCGACTATATTCCTGTTGATGTATATATTAACGGTTGTATGCCACGTCCCGAAGCCGTTATCACTGGTTTTATAGAGTTGCAAAACCTCATTAAAGAGGGGAAAGCAAATGGCGCTCAAAAATATAAAGAGAATCTTGAGTGGTATCGCGAAAACCAGAGAAAAGTTATTAAAGACTGGAAAATGCCTGACTACAACTGGTAGTAGATTTAACGAATAATAAATTATTGAAAAATGACTGATACGATTTTAGATAAAGAACAAAAGTTGGTTCAACTACTGGAGCAGACATTTAAAAAGCTTTCGGGTAAAGTTGTACGCCAGCGCCGGGTAACAGTTTCCGTAGAAAAAGAGTTGGTTCCTTCGGTGTTGTCGTATGCAAAATCGCAACTCGGATACATTCATCTTTCACATATATCATGTGTCGACTGGCCGGAGAATAATAACTTCGAGATTATTTATATTTTATGGTCGCCCGCCGATAAAGTTCAGTTGTTTATAAAAACATTAATTAACCGCGAAAATCCGGAAATTGATAATGTTGACATGATTTGGAAGCATGCGAACACCTACGAACGCGAGATTCGCGAAATGTATGGTATTCAGTTTAACGGGCTGGTGGGAGCACAAGAATTTATTTTAGAAGATTGGGACGATATGCCACCCATGCGCCGCGACTTTGACACGGTTGACTATGTCGACAACAATTATACATTCAGACCCGGACGCGAAGATGCCGGAGATGTTAGAGAAGAGATTATAAAACGGAGCGGTGAAGATATTCCCGACTTTGCAAAAAAATATTCGAGAGATTAAAAGAGCTGAAAGCCGGTAGAGCAAAGTTCCTATTAAATTTTCAAAAAATGAGAGAAAAAGCGACAACATTATATTTAGGACCACAACATCCGGGAATTACCGGAAATATGATGATAAAACTCAAAGTGGAGGGCGATACAGTTGTAAAGGCCGAAACTCATGTGGGATATTTACATCGTGGTTTCGAAAAACTGATGGAGAGGCGAAACTGGCTGCAAAGTTTTACCATTGTTTGCCGCATTTGCGTTCCCGAACCCGATCCGAATGAGTTAAACTACTCGCGTGCCGTAGAAGAGATAGAGGGCAGGGCAGTGCCTGAAAGAGCCGAATGGATTCGTACAATGATGATGGAGCTTAGCCGGTTAGCAAGTTACCTGCTTTGGTTTGGGGGGCAAAACGGTTCGTCGGGGTTATACACTATGCCTCAGTGGAGTGTGGGCGACCGCGACTATATACTCGATCTTTTTGAAGAACTTACAGGAGGCCGCGTTTATCATATGTATATTTGGCCGGGTGGTGTTCGCCGCGATTTACCCGACGGTTTTGCCGATAAAGTTTTACAAACAATGGATTACCTCGAAAAGAGGCTTAAAAAGTACGACGATCTGATGTTTGCAAATACAATTTTTCAAAAACGTGCGCAGGGAATTGGTTGGATAGACCCGAAGAAAGCTGTGGAGTGGGGAGTGGTTGGCCCGCCGTTACGAGCCGCCGGAATTAAATCGGATGTTCGTATCGACGACCCGTATCTTATTTACGATAAACTCGATTTTGAAGTTCCTACTCAAACCGGCTCCGATGTTTGGTCGAGAGCATTAATTCGTCGTTTCGAATTCGAGCAGTCTATATCGATGGTTCGCCAGTGCATCGAAAAAATGCCCAAAGGCGAAGTGTACAACAAAATTCCAAACCCGATGAAATGGACAATTCCTGCCGGCGATGCTTATGTAAAAGCAGAATCGGCCAGGGGAGAGTTTGGTTACTACGTAGTTAGCGATGGTAGCGACAAGCCGCGCAGGGTGCATGTAAAAGGACCGGCGTATGTTCACGGTGTAACGCTTTTAGAGCGTATTCTGGTTGGAGCAAACATTGCCGATGTTTCGTTTATTATGAATAGCCTCGGTACATGCCCTCCTGAAATTGAAAGATAGATAGTTAAAGATAATAAGGAAAAATATACAACATGGCATTTTTTGATATTAAAGGACTTGTAACTCCTTTCACCGCTCTCACACAGTTGGGGAAGGCACCGCATACGGTTACATTTCCGTACCATAAAAAAGAGACAGCCGAACGTTATCGTGGGTTACACTACAACAATTTAGAAGAGTGTATCGGATGTGGAAACTGTTCAACAATTTGTATGAACGAAGCCATCGATATGATTCATGTTGACGGAGTTGAAGGAGGAAAAGGCGACTCGGGATTGCGTCCGCGTGTCGACAATGGTCGTTGTTGCTGGTGTGCTCTTTGCGTTGAAGTTTGTCCAACGGGTTCGTTAAATTTAACCAAAGAGTATATTTATGTTACTCCCGATGCCGATGCTTTTTTGTGGACACCCGGAGTTAGCAACCCCGAAGGAAAAGAAATAATATCGTTTAACAGCAGCGTTGAAACTTCGTTGGGTATGTACAATCGTATTCCAATGCCCGAACTCGAAGGAAAAGAGCGGATAAAATCGTTTGCTGAAGTTATGTTGTATTATTCCGAAAAAGAGGCTCGCGAAGAGGCAACACGCTGTATTTCGTGCGGGTTGTGTACCGAAGTTTGTCCGGCTCATATGCACATTCCCGAGTATATTAATGCCATTGCTAAAGGCGACGACAACGAAGCGATTAAAATTATTTACGACAACAACCCGCTTGGCGAACTGTGCGGTAAAGTGTGTACGCGCCGTTGCGAAGATGTTTGTGCCATGCAGGTACGCGGCGATGCTGTTGCTATTCGTTGGTTAAAAGAGTATGCCGTTGGCCGTGCCGAAACTGCCGATAT
The DNA here is from genome assembly GCA_027011835.1 of Draconibacterium sp. Lineage (GTDB taxonomy): Bacteria > Bacteroidota > Bacteroidia > Bacteroidales > Prolixibacteraceae > Draconibacterium. The sequence continues at coordinate 3,901 of JALUZN010000006.1, forward strand.
TATTAAAGAGATTGTGAATCCGGAAATAAAAGAACCAAACGGATTTAAAGTGGGAATTGTTGGTGCGGGCCCGTCGGGTTTAACGGCCGGATATTACTTGGCACTTAAAGGTTTCGACGTAACCATTTACGAAGCAAATAAATATGCCGGGGGAATGACCATGTACGGAATTCCAAAATACCGGTTACCAATGGAGTCGCTCGATAAACAAATCGATTATATGAAATCGATAGGAGTAAAAATCGAGTTCAACACAAAGGTTGGAAAAGACATTACATTCGATAAAATCTATAACAGTCACGATGCCGTATTTGTTGGTGTTGGATTCCAGGTACCATATAAAATGGGAATTAAAGGAGAAGAGGCTGTTGGTGCATTCCCGGCAGTTAATATGCTGTTCGATGTAAACAATGGTAAAACACCCGATATTGGCAATAAAGTGGTTGTAATTGGTGGTGGAAATGTTGCTATTGACGGGGCACGGGTTTCACGCCGCCTGGGTGCCGAGGTTACCATTATGTATCGCCGTCGGGTGGTTGATATGCCGGCCGATTGGGAGGAGATTGAAGGAGCAGAACACGAAGGCGTTGAAATTATGCCGCAAACCATACCGGTTGAAATTATTACCGACGAGAATAATAAAGTTAAGGCAATAAAATATCTGAAAGCCGAAATGGTTGCCGACGATAAAGGCGGTCGTCCGAGGCCGGTGCCAATTGAGGGAAGCGAAACTATTATGGAAGTTTCGTCGGTAATTGGTGCAATTGGTCAGGAGGCCGATTATGCATTCTTCACCGAAGAGGCATTAAAAGAGATTGAAATTAACCGCGGACGAATGGTGGTTGACGAGAATATGATGACCGGAATGAAAGGAGTATTTGCCGGTGGCGATGCTGTAAACAGGACTGCCGATGCAATTTCGGCAATCGCCGACGGCTATAAAGCTTGTAAAGCCATTGAGAAAATGCTAATAAAATAGCAGTCATCTCTCTTATCTAAAAAATCCTCCGTAGTTTTCTGCGGAGGATTTTTTATTTAAAGTATTAGTATCTGCTTAAAATATGAGATTGCTTTGCCGGGCTACCAATGACACGAGTTGTATATTAATGGTTTGTGTGGGTTTGCTTTGCGAAAGAAGTTATTTTTAGTGTCCCTTCATTTTGGCAAATATTTGAAATTAACGTCATTGCGATGACGAGGAACGAGGAAGAAGCAATCTTTATAATTATTCCGGACAATATTCATCACGAATAAAACGCATTAAATTATGTCCTTTTTTTACAATCCATTCTCGAAATTACCGACGATGGGGGAGAAAACCTTTTTTGTATCTTTGCTTTTGAAAATTTAAAGAGGTAAAAAAATTAACGGGTAAATATGTCGGAAATAACAAAACATAAATTGAAAAGAGTTGAGCAGCTCGAAACTCTGTTTTTTGGAATTTTAAAAGGTGAAAAATTGGGCGAGTTGGTGCGCGAGCATCAGGGGGTTATCGATTCGTGTGTCTCTTCCGATGTGATTGCAGTTGTCGATAAGTTGGTTGTAAAAAAAGTGCCGATGGACGAACTGAAAACCGGAATTAATAAGTTGCTAAATTTGCTTAATAAAACTCTGTCCGAACAAACTTATTTTCCTCCCGGGAAAGAGAGTTATTTGGGAGTTTGTGTTGAAAATAACCGGTTAATGGAAGAGCGTTTGCTGAAAATTAAACCGCTGTTTCGTGGGGTGAACAAACAGGCTGGCGACGAATCGATTAAAAACGAATTGTTGGAAAGATTAATCGACCTCGAGAAGTTTGGAAAATACTACACAATAAAAGAGAATCTGCTTTTTCCGGTTGTCGAAAAATACATTCCCGATTATCGCTGTTTGCAGGTAATGTGGTCGTTTCACGACGATATCCGGCGCAATGTATCGTCGTCAATAAAAATGCTAAAGGGTGAAATACCTGTCGATATGAAGCTTTTTAACCGTTGGGTTGGCGACCTCTTCTTTAATATGTATGCCGTTAAATTTCGCGAGGAACGTATTCTCTTTCCTTTTATTCAGGAGAAGATTGAGGAGGAGAAATTAAACGCTCTTTTGGTTGAGAGTGTTGAAATGGGCTTCCCCTTTTATCAGCCCGAAAAGGTTTTCGACATTGACGAGCCGGCATTGGCTATCGAGAATACCGAGGTAGATTTGGAAACCGGGAATTTATCGGTTGAACAGATAAAACTGGTATTTAACCACTTGCCGGTCGATATAACTTTTGTCGACGAGAATAATAAAGTACAATATTATTCAACTCCGAAGAAGCGAATTTTCCCTCGTACCAAGTCGGTAATTGGCCGCGATGTGCATAATTGTCATCCGCCCGAAAGTGTGCACGTTGTTGAGAAAATTGTAGAGTCATTCAGAAGCGGTAAGAAAGATGTTGCCAGTTTTTGGATTAATATGAAAGGTGAACTGCTGTTGATTCAGTATTTTGCAGTCCGCGACGAGAAAGGCAATTATAAAGGTGTTGTGGAAGTCTCGCAGGAGATAACGGAGATTCAAAGTTTAAAGGGCGAAAACCGGTTGCTCGACTGGGAAGACTAATATATTATCGTTTGTTATATTCGGGCAGGATAAAAATCAATTTAATTTAAAGGGTTCAATTTTATGGCCATAACAAGAACTTTCGATTTGTTGGACAGATATAAGACACAGTTCTATCGCAACAATGTGCTTAATTTCAAAAAAAACGGGAAATGGCAGGGGTACAGTGCTGCCGAATACATTGAATTGAGCCATAATTTTGCTTACGGATTGATGGCGCTGGGATTTAATGGCGGCGATAAAATTATTACTGTTTCGAATAATCGACCCGAGTGGAATTTTGTTGATATGGGAATGGCAATGGCAGGAATTGTTCACGTGCCTGTTTTTCCCACAATGAGTAATGCAGAGTATCAGCACATTATAACTCATTCCGATGCCGGGTTGATTATTGTGTCGGATAAAAAACTATTTAATCAGTTTTCGGCTGTTCTTAAAAACACCGACAAAAATCTGGAGTTGTACACTTTCGATGTGGTTGATGAGGCAAAAAACTGGAAATCGATTGTTGAACTGGGGAAGAGCAGAAAAGATGAGTTTTGGGAAGAGCTTGAAGTGCGGAAAGAGCGTATTGATGAAAACGATTTTGCCACATTAATTTACACCTCGGGAACCACCGGAACAGCAAAAGGAGTGATGTTGTCGCATAAAAGTCTGGTTCATAATTTTTTAGCTGCATCGACAATTTTCGAGCTTAAACCTACCGATAAATATCTGAGTATTTTACCGCTTTGCCATGTTGGCGGACGAATGGGGAATTATCAGACTCAGTACTCAGGAGCTTCAATCTATTATGCCGAAAATATGGGAACAATTGCGGCAAATATGAAGGAGATAAAACCGCAGGGTTTCGACACTGTTCCGCGAATTCTGGAAAAAATTTTTGATACCGTAATTGCAAAAGGCAAAAAACTTAATGGGATAAAAAAAGCGCTTTTCTTTTGGGCTGTTCGTTTGGGGCTGAACTACCGATTGCCCGAAGAGAGCAGTTGGATTTATCGCAAGCAGCATGCAATAGCCGACAAACTTATTTTTGCAAAATGGCGCGAGGCACTGGGTGGAAATATTAAATTGGCAGGGTGCGGTGGTGCTAGTTTGCAACCGCGTTTAGAACGGGTTTTCTGGGCTGCCGGAATCAGGATAATTAATATGTACGGTTTAACCGAAACATCGCCGATAATTACAATTAACCGAAGCAAAAAACCTCTGCTGAAACTGGGGACAGTGGGAGCATTGATCGAGGGCGTTGACTTGAAAATTGCCGATGATGGAGAGATTCTTTGTAAAGGCGACAACGTAATGTTGGGCTATTATAAAAACGAGGAACTTACAAAAGAGGTGTTCGACGAGGAAGGGTGGTTTCGAACCGGAGATATCGGATTTATTACCGACGACGGTTTTTTAAAAGTAACCGACCGTAAAAAGGAGATTTTTAAACTTTCGAACGGAAAATTTCTTGCCCCGCAAATTGTTGAGAACAAATTAAAAGAGTCGGTTTTTATTGAACAGTCGATGGTGGTGGGCGAGCAGAAGAAATTTGCCAGCGCAATTATTGTCCCCGACTTTGCCTATCTGGCAGGGTGGTGTAAAGAGAATAATTTGCCTTTCGGGGGGAAAGAGCAAGTAATTTCGAATCCAAAAGTGATTGACGTTTTTAACCGGGAGATTAAACGGATAAACGAAAAACTAAGTAAGCACGAACAAATTCTTCGGTTCAGAATTGTACCTCATATTTGGAACCCCGAAACGGGGGAGCTTTCGCCAACCCTTAAACTGAGAAGGAAATTTATTGCTCAAAAATATGCCAGCGAGCTGGAAGAGATTTTCCCGAACAGGGAGATTTAGAACCTGGAAAAGGAATAGAATGATGGGGCTTTGAAAATAAAAATTAGATTGAGATGAAATACGATATGATTGTAATTGGCGGTGGACTGGGCGGACTGTTTGCCGGCGCCAAACTTGCCAAGGAGGGTAAAAAAGTTCTTCTGGTTGAACAGCACGACCGCCCCGGAGGATGTGCAACAACATTTAACCGGAAAGAATTTACGCTGGAGGTGGGCTTGCACGAAATGGACGGGCTGCATACTACCGATATGAAGAATCGTATTTTTCGCGACCTCGGTGTTAACAACAATGTTACTTTTTTGAAAGTTCCTGAATTTTACCGTTTTGTAAATGGTAAATACGATGTGGTTGTTTCGCACAATGTTAATGAGGTGAAAGAGAAACTTTATCGTCTCTTCCCAAACGAGAAAAAGGGAATCGATAGCTATTTTTATCGAATTGAAAATATTAAAAAGATAATTAAACAGGAGCGCGATAAACCTGAACGTACTGTGGGTGAGTTTATGGATTCAATTCTTACCGACGAAGATTTAAAGCTTATTTTACTTGGAAATCTGGGGTATTATCACGACAATCCGTATGAACTTTCGCTGAATTACTATTCAATGGCGCAGAACAGTTATTATCAGGGAGGTGGTAACTTTATTCAGGGGGGCTCGCAGGTTTTGTCCGACTATTTAATGAATTTCATAACTGAAAAAGGAGGAACCGTTTTGCTAAAACAGATGGCAACAGAAATACTTGTTGAAAACGGTACTGCTGTTGGAATTCGTTACAAGAGTGTGAAGAAGAGCGACAGCGAGATTAAAACTGCTTACGCCGGCGAGATAATTGCAAATGCTTCAATTCCGCAAGTTGCTAATCAGCTTATTTCAAAAGAGTTTGGCGAGGCAATAAAAAGTGAGATAAAGGATTTAAAACCCGGTCCGTCGTTGCTGACAGTTTATTTTGGTTTCAATAAAAAATTGAGCGAAATCGGGAATAAAAACTATTCGACATTTATTTACGATAAGTCGGTAAAAAATCTTAGTGATATTTCTCCGAATAACCATGCTGATTTTAATGAACGTAGTTTTACGTTTGTCGACTATTCGCAGATTGATTCGCAACTTGTAACCGGAAACCGTGGAGTGGGGGCGGTTTGTTGCAACGATTATTTAGTTGATTGGGAAACATTGACAAGGGAAGAATATAAACAGCGAAAAAAAGAGGTGGCAACTCATTTTATAAAACGGTTAGAGAAACTGCTTCCCGGATTTAAAGATGCTGTTGAGTTTTACGAAGTTGCTACAGCAAAAACAGTACAGCGTTATACGCTAACTCCGGGTGGCGCGGTGTATGGATTTGCGCAAACTCCTGCGCGGGTAAAAACAGTAATTCAAAATCCGGTAAAAAATCTTTCGTTTGCTTCGGCGTGGTCGCAAACCGGTGGAGGTTACTCGGGGGCAATTTATAGTGGCTACCTGTGTGCCCTCGATGTGCTCCGACGATGGCGGTAAAAAATCCTGAGAACCTTTGTGGTTTGGGTATAAAATGGATGTCCATTAAATAACTTTAATCTTTAACGCAACGAACCGAGTAATAAAAGGTTAATGGATTTCCTTCCACACTAGCTTCCAAAAAGTTTCTGTTCAAATTAAGTACCATCACCGAAGTTGTGGAGTTAGTATATAATGAAGAGCTTACAAAAACTGCAAGTTTGCCAAGTCCCCAGAAACTACTGTCGTTAGGGTTGTAACGTCCTCCTGGTAGTGCTGTAAAACCACTTTTGTTGGTGGCATTGTTGGGGTTTTCCCAATGTGCCGTGCCAGCTTCTAATAGTTCGTTATAAGCAGGTGTATCTCCCCCCAGACTGTTGACAAGGTTTCTGAATTCATCTTTTGTCGGTAACCGCCAGCCGTCAGGAACAACAACTTTGGCTGTTTCTTGTTGATACAAATATCCATAAGTGCTTACGTTGTTTTCGTCATTATCATAGGCAATGTAACCATTACCACTCGATGGTTTGTAAGCAAGGTTTTCAACCATCCACGTCAGACCATCGATTTTTACCCATTTATACACATGCCCGTCTCTACTGTCGGTAAAAACACCTGTTTGTTCTGATGGACTATTGTCTTCATCTTTGCTACAGCTACTTAACATTACTGATGATACTATACTTCCAATCAGTATTAAATTTAAGATTCTAATTTTCATACTTTTTTTTATAAATATTTATTTTAAACGTTACTGAAATTTTTCTTTTTTCTATGTTGGCTGACTAAACATCTACCAATTCTTTATTTGCCGTATTTGTTGAGATATTTCTCCTGCGCTGTTTTGTTAAATAATACCTGAATAAAATATTATAGAGCAGTAAAAAAATAATAAATATGAGAAATGACACAATAATTATTGCTACACCATAAATAAATAGAAAGGATAACAACCAGATTATGATTGTAATATAAAGGGCATTTACGAGTGCCTTTATGCGCAGCAATTCATAATGATCTTTTTCGACTCGCTCTTTCGAAAACGAAACAAGTGTAATACCAATAATAAAAAGCATTGCGGCCAACTCGTCTAAAGCATTGGTTTGAGATATTACAAAATATCTGGTTTCCATATATGCAGTTATTATTGCAAATACCTTAATGTTAAATATTTCAGGTTTTCCCCCAAAGAAATACAGATATCCAAAAGGTAAAGCTAAAATCATTAAAACCAGTCCAAGAAACTTTGCTTTGGAGGGGAATATAGCGAGTTTTAATTCCATTGGTATCTAAGAATTAGCACTCAATTCCAACATATTTCACCGATCCATCTTCAAAATGGATAGACAGGCCAACAAAACCAAATTTATGATTATAGACGTGTTCAACATAAGAGACCCCGGGAATAACGCTCTTCGATTTAACTTTGATGATTTTTATGTACATGCCACCCCACATATAATCATCTTCTGTTGATTTTTCCACAACTTCATTTTCTAAAGTATATTTACCTACTTTAGTTGTGTACTTGTCGCCAACTTTAGCATCGTATTTTACTATATTTAGTTTACTTCCATCGTTGAAGATTAATTGCGAACCATTATCGGTAATTTTTACATTTATTGTCGCTCTTACGGTTTTCCCCGTAATATCTATTGTTCCAGGGAATAACTCGGATGGTATCATTTTTATTAATTCAATGTATTTACTGTTTGAGGTACTTCCGGAGCAAGTAAATGTGGAAATCCCATTTTCTAATTTAGAAACATACACGTCCGCATCAGTAATTCCAACCTGACCTGCTCGTATAAGTAGTTCATTTCCTACTTCTCCAAATTGTGACTGTTTTCCATTTAAATCAGCCATTTCATCTTTATTGCACGAGATTAGAAACAACATAGAGATTAGGAGGGGAATCATTTGTGTTTTTTTCATTTTAAGTGTTTTTGTAGTGATTAATTTGTTTCGTTTTTTAAGTTGAATAAAAAAAAGCGTAAAGCTCAGAGTTTTTAATTGAACTTATGATGTAAATATACATTGGTTTTGGCGAATAGAAGACACTTTTTAAACCCTTTTAACGTACCCGAATTATAGCCAACCAAACCGAAACTAAGCCAACGAACAGGAGCATAAAAAGTAACAATAAACATGGCTCCGGCTTTTATGTTATTTTCAAGATAAATAAACAGTATAAAAAAATAATCGCTTAAGCCCGGCTCGAATTGCCTAAAAAAGTTAAGCAACTCTTCTCTCGAAAAGGTACTTTTGTTTTTAAATTCTTCTTTGAGTTTGTTTTCAATGAATTTGGGTATTAAATTACTATCAGAAGAGTTAGAAAATTTAAGCTCTGGGTTTTTTGCGGGGGGTGTGTGTTTTGGCAAAAACCAAATATGGTAAAATGTGCGGTAGATTTTCTTTTTTCTCATTGCACACAACCTACTATACGTAAAAAAGCTTTTCACTTCACGAACATTTCTTACTTTTGTTTTTAAGAAAAAAACATATACTATGAACAGAATAATAGCATTTTTAGCAGCAACTGTTTTTGTCGTTTCGGCAATGGCACAAACCACACAAAAAATAACTCTCGAAGATTTATTTGTAAAAGGAACTTTTCGTGCACACTCGGTTTCGGGATTGCGTTCGATGAACGATGGAGAACATTACACCGTACTCGAAAAAGGTTCGAAGATTGTAAAATACAGCTATAAAACAGGCAACGAAGTTGAAGTTGTTTTCGACATTACTAAAGTTGACGATGCCGAAATATCGTCGTTTAGCGATTATGTTTTTAGTAACGACGAAACAAAAATTATGCTGACCACAAAAAAGCATAAAATTTATCGCCACTCGTACACTGCCGAATATTGGATTTGGAATTCGGTAACCGAAGAGTTAACGCCACTCTCGAAAAAAGGAGCACAACAAGCAGCCGCTTTCTCGCCTGATGGCAACAGGGTTGCATTTGTTCGCAATAACAATATTTTTCTGAAAAACTTAAAATTTGGAAGCGAAAGCCAAGCCACTTTCGATGGCAAAAAGAACGAAATTATTAATGGATTACCCGATTGGGTTTACGAAGAGGAATTTGGTGACTACACAAAAGCCGAAGGATTTAACCGCGCTTTTTGGTGGTCGCCCGACAGTAAATTTGTTGCCTACATTCGCTTCGACGAGACAGAGGTACCGGAATATACAATGCCAATGTACGCTGGCGAAGCCCCCCGGCACAACGAGTACAGTCTATATCCGGGCGAGGTAACCTTTAAATACCCAAAAGCGGGAGAAAAAAATTCGCTCGTTTCGGTGAATGTTTACGAAATTCGCTCGAAGACAACTATAAAAGTCGACATTGGCGAAAAAACCGATATCTACATTCCCCGGTTAAAATGGACACCCAACGCCAACGACTTGGTAGTAATGCGTTTAAACCGCCACCAGAATGTTCTCGACGTGTTATATGCAAATCCATATACCGGCGACTCGCGGCCAATAATGACGGAAAAAAACAACCGTTACATCGACGAACGTTTTCTCGACGATTTTACATTTCTTGCCGACGGAAGCTTTGTGGTCTCGAGCGAGCGCAATGGTTGGATGCACCTCTATTTATACGACAAACAGGGCTACGAACTGGCCCAATTAACCGATGGAGAATTCGATGTAACTAAATTTTATGGCTACGATGCCGTAAAAAAGGTCTATTATTATCAGGCAGCCGCCGAATCGCCTTTACGCCGCGAAGTATATTATATCAGTCGCGACAAAAAGAAAAAAGGAAAAATATCGAAACAAGAGGGGTGGAACGATGCTGTTTTTAGCAAAAACTTTAAATATTACATTAACTATTTCAGCAGCAGTAAAACACCCTATTACATTACCCTTCACGAAAATAAAAAGGGACAACAAATAAGGTTTCTACAAGACAACACAGTACTAAAAAACACACTTAAAGTATTTAATATTAAACCCAAAGAGTTTTTCTCATTTACAACTTCGGAAGGAGTTAAGCTGAACGGATATATGATAAAACCTGCCGGATTCGACCCGGCACAAAAATATCCGGTTGTAATGACACAATACAGCGGACCCAACTCGCAACAAGTTGCCGACAGCTGGGGACGCGGAGTGAATTGGAACAATTATCTGGCACAGGAAGGTTTCCTTGTGGTTTGTGTCGACCCGCGCGGAACAGCGGCACGTGGCGAAGAATTCAGAAAAATAACCTACCAGCAATTAGGGAAATATGAATCGGACGACCAGGTTGAAGTTGCAAAGTATTTAGGTACGCTACCCTATGTCGATAAAAACAACATTGCAATTTGGGGATGGAGTTATGGAGGATTTATGACCTGCCTGAGTATGGAAAAAGGAGGCAAGCTTTTTAAAGCCGGAATTGCAGTAGCTCCGGTAACAAGCTGGCGTTTTTACGACTCGGTTTACACCGAACGCTATATGCGTACTCCAAAAGAGAACCCCGACGGTTACGATGACAACTCACCCCTGTCGCACGCAGGCGATATTAAAGGCCGGCTGCTTATTATTCACGGCTCGGCCGACGACAATGTACACACACAAAACACATTCGAGTTTACCGAAAAAATGGTTCAGGCCGGAGTCCAGTTCGATATGGCAATTTATACCAACCGCAACCACGGCATTTACGGTGGAAATACAACCATGCATCTTTATACAAAAATGACCAACTTTTTAAAAGAGCAGTTACAGAAATAAAATAACAGTAATGAAATTTGTACCCGGAATAGTTCTTATTCTTGCTCTGTCGCTATTTGTTGAAAATAGTAAAAAAATAATTTCGAGAATGAATAGTCCGGTAATTTCATCTGCTGTTCAGAAAATCGTTCCAACACTAATAAATTTTAACGACACACTACGTAGCGACACACTTTTTATTCATTTCAACAAAGAAAATATTCCTGTAAAATATTCGCGAAAAGTGATTTGTAATGTGTGTATAAATAACGAATGTCGATTGGTAAACATTGAACTTTTTTGGAACATTACAGGATCTTATTTGGGGTTCTCGCTTCCTGAAGGGGAATTTCTTACAAAAAACGAACATGAACATTTCGAAAAAAAAGATTATACCCGACTACACAACATTTTAAACAACCCCCTCTCTCCACTTTCAAACTTTGTAAATATTCAGGTCTAAATTAGTACGTTTTTCAGAAACTTAAAGAAATATTTTTTTTTGTTGATAAAGTATGCCGTTCGCAGGTAAAAGTGTTAATATTTATC
>JALUZN010000007.1 GCA_027011835.1 Draconibacterium sp.
ATGCCTGAACGGCTCTACCAGTTCATCGTAATCTTGTGCAAGAACACGGTTCTTTATTAAAAGATTGGTTTGCTCCCCAACATGCCCGCTCAGTATTAATTGATTTTGTGGAATAGTCTGTAATTGGCATGAGACTGTTTGAGCATCAACAATTGCGGTAGCAAAACAGATGAAAAACATAAAAGCTGTTGCATTAAAAATCTTCATAATAAACTCATTTAAATTAAAATATTTACAAATTTCTTATTCCACTAAGCACCAAGTATTAAACAGCGAATTTTCATCCCATGTATTACCGGCTGAAGAGAAGTCGCAGAAACGCAATGTCTGTTTATCTCCAATACTAAGTTCGTATAATTTCCACATCGAGCCGGGAGGTTTTATAGCTTTAATCGAAACTACATCTTTGTTTGTCGGTTTGGTCACCGAGGAAAAAATATTATTTTTTGTAATACGAATATCGCGGGATAGCGCAAGTGGACCATAAAAAAAAGTTATTGCTTTTTGTTGGGGCAATGCGTCCGTTTTATTCAGAACAAATGAATTACCATACCTCTCATTTAGTACTTGATTGGTTGATGCGAAATATTTTATATTCGCCCAAACATTATTATAAAAATCGATATTATGAAATTGTGAGTCGAAGAGTGCGGGATTAAATGTTTCCCATCGAGGTTGAATATCAAAAGAGACTTCAATTTCATCTCCATTTTTCCACTCTCGGCCAATATTCATGTAATTGTTTTCTATTTTTCCGGAGACTTGTTCACCATTAATTTTTATTGTTGTTTCGTTGCTCCATAATGGCATTCGAATTTTCAAATAAAAATAAACAGGATTATTAGATGCTACTGTTATTTTAACTTTTGAGTCGTCGAGAAAATCACCAGTAGTTTTAAAAATAACTTTTTCGTTATTAACATTAATAAATCCCTCTCCTGCATTAAACAACGACAGATATATTTCATTTTCACTTTTTTTCATCAATACAATTCTGGCTGCCTGAAACAACCCCCGAGGTAAATTATCAGTACAACATTGATGATGCATTAGAAAATGATTGGTTGCAGGCACATGAATATGCGAAGTTCTTAGTCGACGCAGTCCCCAATTCCCATCTTTGTTAAAAGCGCACAAAAGTGAATTGTACAACGATCGTTCTGTCTCTTCAATGTATTTATTATCGCCGGTAAGTGAAAAGAGTTGGTACGAAAGCCGGTTCCAGTAAACAACATCACAAATTTCCGAAACAGTATTTATCAAACCTGCCGAGCCAACAAATTTATCGTTAAAACTTACACTGCCAACGGGAGTACGCTCGTATTTTACAAGGGCTTTATGAATGTTTTTGGCAGCGATAAAATAGTTTTTGTTTCCGGTTACTTTGTATAATTCGGCAAGTCCTTCAACACATGAAGTAAACTCATATCCTTTTGCCCATTTATACGAATCGACTTTTAAGAACCAGGTATTAACAGGATTACCTTTTAACCCTTTTATTAAAATATCAGGTAATCCTTCGGGGTGTTCCGACCACTGTTTTACAATGTATTTTGCATAATCAAGATATTTCTCTTCGCCTGTTGCAATATAAAGTTTTACAATGGGATAAAGAATTGATGTGCTTGGCATTCCATAAAAATTACCCGTTTCGATTATATTAACTTTACCCGGACCAACCTCCGAAATAAGATGGTCGGTAAACTTAACAGCGGCAATTAAGATTTCTTTATCATTTAATAAATTGTATGCTTCAAGGAGACCCCACAGAGTATATTTCTGCGACCACACATTCCAATTATCACCAACTACAAATTCGGAATGTTTATACGTACCCAGATACCCATTTTCATCCTGATACTGCAAAAGTCCTTTTACTGCTAAAGCAATCCGACTTTTCAATTCTTCCGAATGGTAATATTTTGCCGCAGCAATGGCCGAAAGAATATATTTCCCCCAAAACTCACCACGCCACTGTCCATTTTTAGGATAGTTTTTATCATCCTCCTTCAGTTTAAAGGCTTCCTCAGTTTCAGGATATATTGCATCCCAGCTTTTTTTATCAAGGATTCTGTGAAATGCAATTGTATCGATATAATTACCCAGATGGCCTTTAAAATGCCATTCCCCGGAGGTCAGCTCAGGCTTAGAAATTGCTGATTCATTATGAATAGAACATCCTGGAAAACTAAAAATCCCAAAGAGAAATAATAAAGCCATATATTTCATCTTCAACTCAGTAGTATTCATAGCATTCGTTTTATATTTACAGTTTGTCTCCCTATTATTTTATTGAAGTTGTTTAAAGTCAAAATGAAAATCTGCCCCCGATGTACATCGGGATTAATTCTCCGAAGGAGTCCTTCGGACTATTGGACTTCTGCTATTTTTTTCTGAATAGTTAAAGCTATTCAGAAAAAACCGAGCTTTGCCAATAAAACCAATATGTCGCCCTCGAAAATCCTCTTTAACTTTAAACAACTTCATTGTAACAATAAATTTCGTGTCTATTATTTTGCTAATTTTTTAATTTCTTTTTCAGTTAAAGTTTTGTCAAAAACAGCTAAACCACCAATAAGTCCTTTGAAGAAGTTTCCCATCCCATTTTTTAATAACACAGCTCCAACAGTAAAATCCGCCCCATTATTCCCCATTCCATCGGGAAAATAATATGGATTTTTACATTGAATCAGACCTTGTGGATATCCCTCAAATCCTTTTGTATCGTTTATCAATTCGGGTTTACGTGATTTAAACTTCCCATTCAAATATGATTTTATATATTGCCCGTCGTACGTAAAAGCCACAAGACACCATTTATTTTTTGGAACTTTCTGCTTACTGGCTGAATAATCCATAGAATAAGGGAATGGGGGTGTTGGTTTACCAGTTTTTGAAATATGACCGCAGACTTGGTCTGCACCATTGTAATGAGGCAAGGAGATAAATAATCCATATTGCCGTTTCCCTCCTTCCTCGTATTCATTCCACATCCCGCCTATAAAACCACCTCGATCTCCAGTCCATTTTACCCAAGCAATTACGGTCACTTCTTTTTGATCTCCGTAAATGTTTAATCTTCCTGTCATTGAATTTGGCAAACTAAGGTAATTTGATCCATCGAGTTTTATAGAATACCCTGAAACAGGCCCTTCATTTATTCTTTTGATTTTTCCATTACCTTCTTTCAATGGAAATACCCCCGTTCCAATCGCTACTCTTTCTTGCCCTGCCTGTTCATCGAACTTCCATAATGCTATAAATCCATTTGTTGATTCAATCCGGCTAATTAATTTATTGTTGGGAACGGACAATAGATCTTGTCCATTTATTGCTTGATTCAGGGATAATGATATGAACAAAGTCAAAAAAATATTTGCAATCATCTTATAAATCATAATATATTTTTCTTTTATTATTGCACTTAAAAATCCAAATTGATTTTTTTGAGCCGATTTAATTCTGGCAATAAGACAAAAGCTATTTAATCGTGGCCAATTTGGTTTAACTCCAATCAAAAATATTTTCCACCCTTTGTCTTTTGGGCATAAATGCCCATTGGTTTACATATTTTAAGCTAATAAAACGCACCTCGCCCATATACTCGTGGGTTGCTTTTCATATTTTCCTCCTTCCTTCGTTTTTTATGCCGCCTCGATGAGCCTGTCGAGCTCTTCCCAGTCGGCTTTGTAAAAATGCTGTTCATATAGTTTTATTTCCTTTTGATACCCGCTTTTGGTGATTTTTGCAGGAACCATTATAAACCAATCAATAAATACCAGATGTTCTTGCCGTTTAAACGTATCTTTCTTTTGACTCATCATCACCGAAATATTGTATGCAAAAACGCTTAGTTGCCAAAGGATGTCGTTTGCCCAAAACTCTCCATGCCACTGTCCATTTTTTGGATAATTCTTATAATCCTCCTTCAGTTTAAAGGATTCCTCAGTTTCAGGATATATAGCATACTAGCTTTTTTTATCAAGGATTCGATGAAATGCAATTGTATCCATATCACTGTATTTTATAATTTATTACAACGGTTATTCATACTTTTTCACAAGTTCTTCGAACCTCTTCTTTAATTTCTCTTTTGTGTTTGCGTATTTCTTATCTTCCGCCAAATTGTGTTTTTCTTTAGGATCGACACCGGTGTGGTACATCCACTCGTAACCCGGCTGTCTGTCAATAAAGCGTACATATTTCCAATCTTTAGTTACAATACCTTCAGAACGTGGCAGGGTTTTATATTTAAATGGATGTTCAAATAAAAAATCGTTACGCCAATCGCTCTTGTTCCTATACAAAATATCCCTAATATTTTCTCCTTGCATTGTCTTTGGAATTTGTATTCCTGCATAATTCAGAATTGTAGGGGCAACATCAATGTTTAAAACCATTTGATTGTTTGTTAGACCTCTTTGTTTTTGTGGCACACGTGGATCGAAAATAATAAGCGGAACCCGTATCGACTCTTCGTGTATATACCACTTGCCTGCCATTCCATGTTCGGCAAGATAAAAACCATTGTCGCCCATTAAAATAATTATTGTATTCTTCTCTTGTCCGTTCTTTTTTAACCACTCCCTAATTCGTTTTATCTGAACATTTACACCGTAAATTAGTCGGTAGTATCCTTTTAAAGAGTTTTGATATTTTTCCGGAGTATCAAACCGAATGTGCCAACGAATGCGTGCTTCATTGTTCTTTCTGAAAAATGGAGGAAACTCATGCCAGTACAAAGAGTCTCCTGTTTCGGGGTAAGGAAAGATATAATTTTTGTATAAATCAACATAAGTTGAATCGAACAGAAACTGATTTTCACTCCCATCCTGACAGTGCGGTGCCTTAAAACTGAGAGAGAGGCAAAATGGCTGTTTCTTTGATGTCCCATTTAAAAATTCAACCGCTCTATTGCCCAGTAACTTTGTTAAGTGCAGAGGATTTCCTGCACTATCGGTATGCCAATAATACCCCTGTCCTTTAAAACATCCCCAATAATCATATTTATCTTTTGGAAAATCTTTCTCTAATCCAACTCCATATTTCCCGATAAACCCAATTCTATATCCTGCTTTTTTCAATAACATTGGGTAAGTATATTGATAAGCACTATCGGAAAAATGAGTTGAAAAGTTATCAATTTTATGTCTTCTTGCGTATTGCCCACTTAAAATACTTGCCCGGCTTATTGCACAAATAGGAGTTGTTACGAAAGCTTGAGTAAATTTAACTCCCTCCTCTGCAAGTTTGTCCATTTCGGGTGTTAAGATATCTTTATTCCCCATACATCCCATAGCATCCCAACGTTGGTCGTCGGTAAGAATAAAGATAATATTTGGTCGTACTTCCTCTTTCCTTTTGCAGCCGTTAAATAAAAAGATAATTACTACAAATCCCAATACTATATTTCGCAAATTAATAACCATTTCTTACTTGTTTAAAAATGAATTTATTATTATTTCTAACCTATTTACTCCTTTATTAATCCAATTTCGTTAAAACAGAGGTCGATCGTTTCTCCTTTTACATACCCTGCACATTCTCCCGCGACACCATTTATTGTTGTGTCTATCGATGGAGAAAAGTAGGACGAACGATTAAATTAATCAACTTCCGTTTTAAAAAATCCAAACTACCGCACCTCAAACGGGTATTTAAATTCGTACCTCCCCGAGCCAATTTTTAGTGTTAAATTATTATCGTTTTGGGTAGCTTTTGATTTTAACTCATCGCTTATTTTTTCTGAATTAATTTCTAAACTCCCCACATACGCATCGGGCAAGATTACGGTTGCCGTAGTATTTGCGGGCACCTCGACAGTATAAACAAACTCACCGTTATTATCTATTTTCCATGCCGATTTTATTTTGCCATACATCGATTGAAAAGTTGCAGAAACGCTGTCGAGTCCTCCACCCGAATGTGGGTTCAGCAAAATATGTTTATAACCCGGGTTCTCGATATCGATATTAATTCCGGCCACGTAACTATAAAGCCACTCGCCAATTGCGCCGTAAGCGTAATGGTTAAAGCTGTTCATTCCAACTGCCTGAAAAGTCCCGTCGGGTTTTTGTCCGTCCCAGCGCTCCCAAATAGTTGTAGCCCTTTGAGTTACCGGGTACAACCACGAAGGATACTCTTTACGGTTTAACAGCATAAAAGCCAAGTCATCGCGACCAACAGCCGAAAGCGTTTTGCACAGCAGTGGAGTTCCCAAGAATCCGGTTGTCAGGTGTTTAAATTTTGTAACATCGTCGGTAAAATATTTTGCGGCTTTCTCAACCAAATTGTCGGGAAGCAACCCAAATGCCAGTACCAGTGCATAAGCGGTTTGCGTGTTCGAAACCAAACGGCCGTTCGATGTTACAAACTCATCGACAAAAGCATCTTTCACTTTTTTTGCTAACTCCTTGTATTTAATTGCATCTTGCTGTTTGCCTATAATTGCTGCAATTTTACTTGTAAGATTTGTAGTGTAATAAAAATATGCGGTTGCAATTAAATCTTTATCGGTGGTTGCACCCGGATAATCGGAACGTGTTGAAGCAAAAGCCAGCCAGTCGCCAAAATGTGGGTCGCCTGTCCAGAGGTAATCATTACCGGCACGGTTGGCCATGTACCCCACCCATTTTGTTATTGCCGGATAACTTGTTTTTAGAATTCGTTTATCGCCGTAAACACGGTAAACCGACCACGGAATAATGGCAACAACGTCGGCCCAACCGGTTGCTCCTCCATTGCCATCTAACACATCGGGAATTACATGCGGAATTTTCCCGTTTGGCAACTGGTCGGCCTCAATATCTTTCATCCACTTTGTATAAAAAGCTGCCACATCGAAATTGTATGCTGCAGTCACACTAAAAACCTGAGCATCGCCGGTCCACCCAAGACGCTCGTCGCGCTGTGGACAGTCGGTCGGAACATCGAGAAAATTCCCTTTTTGTCCCCACTGAATATTATGCTGCAATTGATTAATTAACGGTTCGGAGCAACTGAAAGTGCCTGTGGGTTTCATATCCGAATGGATAACAACACCCGTAATATCGTCTAAATTGGGTGCTGTTTTAAGGCCTTCGAACAGTACAAACCGAAAACCATGAAAAGTAAAATGAGGTTCGAAAACAACTTCTTTATTGTCTTTAAACGTATAGGTTTCGGTTGCTTTTGCCGAGCGTAAATTGGCCGTATAAAAGTTCCCCTCTCTGTCGAGGACTTCTGCAAACTTTATTTTTACAACTTTGCCCTTTTCCCCTTTTAGTTTTACGCGAAGCCAACCCACCATATTTTGTCCCATATCGAAAACCATTTCGCCTTTGGGTGTAGTAATCTGTTTTATTGGTTTTATCTGTTCAATTGCTTTTACCTTATCGCCCATAGAAGCAACTAACAGCTGTTTCGAATGATTTAGAATTTTAACTTTTTCCCATTCCTCATCGTTAAACCCGGGATTATTCCATCCTTCCTTTTCGAGGCGTGCATCGTACACCTCTCCATTATAAATATCCGATTCAAGAATTGGACCGGTGCTGCTTTTCCAGTTTTTATCGGTAATAATTGTTTCCGTGCTTCCATCTACATAATCAATTTTCAGTTGCATTAACAGTGCCGTTTTGTTGCCATAATAAGCATGCTGCCCTCCGAATCCAATATGTCCCCGGTACCAACCATCGCCAACAACGGCCCCCAGAACATTCTCTTTTTTTAACATCGACGTTACATCGTAAACCTGATATTGAAGTCGTTTATTATAGCTGGTCCAGCCGGGAGTAAACAACTGGTCGCTCACTTTTTGTCCATTGATATAAGCAAAATAGAGCCCCAGCGAAGTTGCATATAATCTTGCTGATTTAATTTTTTTTGAAGTGCTAAATTGTTTTCTGAAATATTGAGCCGGTTTCGAATCTTTCTTCTCTTTCTCTTTTGGCATCGTAATCCATTCGGCTGTCCAAAGCCGGGGCTCTAAAATTCCCATTTCCCAAAAAGCAGGCTCGCTCCAGCTGCTTGCCTTTCCGGTTTTATTGTCCCAAACCCGAACCTGCCAATACACACGCTGCATCGATTTTAATGCCGGTCCTTCGTAAACAACATTTACCGATTTATTGCTCTCTGTTTTCCCCGAATTCCAAATTTGCTTACTCTTTCTCGATAATTCGGAAACAGAACCGGCAACTCTCAACTCGTACGCTGTTTGCATCACATTTTCTTCGTTGGACAACAATTGCCAACTTAAACGTGGTTTTTGCACATCGATACCAATTGGATTTACATGGTACTCAGTAACCAATTTAACAACTTGCGTTTTTGCAAATGTATTGGTAGAGAATGCACTAAAAAGAAATGCCAGTGCAACAATTTGAAGTTTGAACTTTAAACGATTCATAATATTTGGTTTTAAGTTTATTCCATGTAAAATACCTCTTCCAACTCTTCGGTAACAGGAGAATTGTCGGGGTTTGTTTCCATAATATCGGCCATGTATTTCCACCATTTTTTCATTATCTCTTTTTCGCCGAGATGCTGAGAACCTGCCTTACCCGTTACTTTTTGAAAAGCAAAAAGGGTATCGGTTTCACCGTCATAAAAAATGGAGTACTCCGTTATTCCGGCCTCGTGCAAAAGCTTTTTTAACTCTGGCCAAATTTTGCCATGGCGTTTTTTGTACTCCTCTTTTTGTCCCGAATTGAGATGCATTTTAAATGCAATTCGTTTCATTTTACTCCTTTTAAATGAGTTTGATCTTTGAAATAAAAAACCTACATTGAATTACCAATACCTACCAAAACAACCGAGAACAAAATCACAGCTATTCCAACAGTAATTGTCCACCTTGTTTTTGCTGCAACCCCTTTCCATTCTTTCCTGTATATGCCCCACATATTTGCAGTAAGAATAATTGTTGACATATGTAAAATCCACGAGCTGGCACCATTTCCCAGTTTACTTTCGCCCATTCCGTAAAAGAAAAACTGCAAAAACCACATTGTTCCGGCCAGTGCCGAAAACAAAAGGTTCTTTGAAATTGGTGTCGATTTATTTACGAAATCGCCATACGATTTGTTCTTTAAACTGAGAATGGTTGTCCATATTAAATTTGTGGTTAGTCCGCCCCAAAGAATAACAACAAAAGTTACATTGTTTTGAAACAGGGGGTTAAATCCGGCTTCAACAGCAGCGTTGGCCATCGGTTTTCCTGCTTCGATACCAAAATTGAAAAATGAACTTAAAATTCCCGACAAAACTGCGATTATCAGACCTTTAACCAAACTAAATTCGGCAACACTCTTTTTCTGCTCCTCTTCCGAAAGCTCTTTCTCTTTCATCATTCCTGCCTTCCCCGAAAGTCCTATTCCAACAAGACAGACAAACACACCAAGTAACACAAGCTGTCCACCCGGAGTTGAGAGCATATCGGTAAACGAAACTTTGCCTGCAGTAGGAACAAAGCTATAATATACCGACGGGACAATGGCGCCAAAAGCAGCACAAAAACCAAGTACTACAGAATTTCCAAGCGACATACCTAGATACCTTACTCCCAGCCCGTACGACAAACCACCAACTCCCCAAAGCAATCCCATTAAAAATGTAAAAAACAGAATCTGACCCGAGCTTGCCGAAATAATCTGTACAAATCCGGGAATTGTTAAATAAGCTGCAATGGGAGGCACAATCAACCACGAGAAAAGTCCACCCACAATCCAGTAGCTCTCCCACGCCCAACCTTTTACTTTGTTAAACGGCATATAAAAACTTCCCGATGCAAATCCACCAATTGAGTGATAAAGAATTCCTAAAAGTACCTGCATAAATGTTTAATTAGAGTTGTTTGCTTTTTTTGATTTTTATTACTTAGTTTAGAAAAACAAATATATACAAGCTTTTATGCGAAACCAATACATTAATTGGCACTTTATTTATACTTTTTGACACAATATGAATTCAAATTTTGTTAAATATCTTACTACAAGCGATGAGGACAGAAAATGGGGACTCTATTTAAATGTCTCGGGGTCGGTAAATATATTACCACACAATACATACCCATCGACAAACCACCCTTCGGAATATTTTTTCGACTGGAAAGAGGGACGTGTTTTAAACGAATTTCAAATTAATTACATTACCGAAGGTGAAGGAGTTTTAGAAAACCAGTTTGGAAAATTTTACCTGAAAAAAGGGTCGATATTTCTTACATTTCCAAAGGTGTGGCACAGATACAAACCGCTTGCTGAAACCGGTTGGACGGAAAACTTTATCGGGTTCGATGGAGCAATTGCACGAAATATTATAACCTCTCCCACATTTTCGCCAAAAATGCCGGTGTTTAATTTCGGAATAAAAGAGGAATTATTAGATACTTATCTAAAGATTTTCGATTTAATTAAAAAGGAAAAACCGGGGTTTCAGCAAATTGCATCGGGAATGATAATTAAACTGTTTGGCTATATTATTTCGTTTGAAAAGCAGAAAGGATTTTCGGGACGTAAAATTGAGCAGATAATTGAAACAATTCGATTCGAAATAAGAAAAAATCCGGAGCAGGAACTTAACCTTACAATGCTTGCAAAACAACACAACGTTAGTTATTCCTATTTCCGGAAAATGTTTAAGAAATACACCGGTGTTTCTCCGGGGCAATATCACCTGCAACTACGGATAATGCGGGCAAAAGAGCTACTTATCTCAACCGACAAAAGCATAAAGGAGATTAGCTACGAACTTGGATTTCAGTCTATTTTTTACTTTAGCAACCTGTTTAAACGCAAAACCGGAATCGCCCCTTCGAATTTTAAAAAGAAGAATTTAATGGAATAAACTCAACCAGAATCTTTGACAACTTAGTTTTAAATCATTAGTGTCCGTTTAAAATATGAGATTGCTTCGCAGGGCTACCAATGACAGATTTAGAAAAAGACCCTGATCCGTCAATCGACGGACAGGGTGACGCTCCTAATTTAGTGACATGGTTAATAAATGACGTCATGCTGAACTTGATTCAGCATCTCTGTCATCGTCTCATTGTGCCCATTCAAAAAAATGGGTGAACTCTCGCAATGACGCTCGATATATATTAATTGGACAAGGAACGAGGAAGAAGCAATCTTTCTAATTAACCCGGACAATAGTGTTTTAAGAATCATCTTCCTTAAGAAGTTATTTAAAGTTGAATCGATTATTTCAAAAAAACAACAAAAACTATCCATTAATTTTTTTATAAACCGTTTTAAGAAATCCGGCTTCGCTCTTTTTTGCTTCTGCTAGTAGTTCTTCGGCCTTTTCAATTGTAGAAGATAAAAACTCCGAATCGTCGAAACCGGCTGCATTTATTTTCACATTTAAATAAGCTCCTTCAACAGCAGTTCGTGCACACAGCGCGCCAACACCTGCATCCGACACCGAATTTGGATTCCCTATTTCGGCCATTGCCTGCATCACTTCCATCGAGTCGTGTGCTAACTGCATCACTTTTAGCGGAACCTCAATGGCATTTTTAGTGGCTGCACGAATGGCCTTTTTACGCTCTGCCTTCTCCTCGTCCGTCTGTTTTGGCAACCCGAAAGCAGCCATTATTTTATTAAATGCTTCGGTGTCTTCGTCAACGCAATTTAGCAACGCAGTATGATAATACTTCCCCTTTTCTGCCCAGTTGGAGAACTCTTCCCAACGGTCGTCCCAGCCGCGTTTATGTGCCGAAAGATTCGCCACCATTGTTCCGAGTGCAGCCCCCAACGAACCAACATATGCCGAAATTGAACCTCCTCCCGGAGCGGGCGATTCCGACGCTGTTTCATCTTTAAACCCGGCTAACGTGAGGTCGATTAATTTCTCGCCCCGATTTTCTTCAATCAAATATTCAATAATTTTCTTTTTCGGATCGAAAGGAGTTAGCTCGTTTAATCCCAATGACTTAATCGCTATTTCAATTATCTCCTCATCCGAAATTCCTGTTGAACGTTGCTGTTTGCGAAGGAAATATTTTCCGGCATCGAGCATGGCTTGTAACGGAATTAACCCGACCAATTCGGATCCGGTTACCCGAATTCCTCGTGCCCGTGCCTTTTCGGTAACCTCATCGAAAGCAACATGAACAGGAGTTACGGTAATATCGGTAAGATTTATTGAAATCTGTGCAATGCCGTACTCTTCGATATACCAGCCAATTGCCCGTGTTTTTTTCAATGTTCCGGGAATGCGAACCGGCTCGCCGTTTTTGTCTTTTACCACTTTCCCGGTTATTGGATTTCCCTCGCGTTTTACCCGGCCTGCCTCGCGCACATCGAATGCAATTGCATTGGCACGCCGTGTTGATGTTGTATTCAAATTAATGTTATAGGCAACCAGAAAGTTACGGGCGCCAATTGCTGTAGCCCCCGAACGGGCAACTTTATCGGTCCACTCTCCTGCTCCAAAATCGGGTTTCCACTCTTTTGTTGAGATGCGCTCTTTTAATGCTTCGTATTCGCCCGACCGGCAATTTGCCAAGCTCTGCCGTTGCGGAGCAAATGCTGCAAACTCATAACAAAACACGGGAATTCCCAACTCCTCACCCACTCGTTTTGCAAGTTTACGTGCATACTCAACCGTCTCTTCCATTGTTACATTGGCCACCGGTACCAGCGGACAAACATCGGTGGCACCAAAACGAGGATGCTCGCCCGAATGCCGGCTCATATCAATTATTTCAGCAGCTTTTTGTATTCCTCTGAAGGCCGCTTCAATTACATCGTCGGGAGAACCAACAAATGTAACAACTGTCCGGTTCGTTGCTTTACCCGGGTCAACATCCAGCAAACTCACCTCTTGCACCGATTCAATGGTATCGGTTATCGCTTTTATTTTTGCCAAATCTCTTCCCTCTGAGAAATTTGGAACGCATTCGATTATTTTCTTCATTCGTATATTCTTAATTAATTTTAACCATTAATTGTTTACAACTCATTCAAATAGCTTTTCGTCCCGATGGACTTCGGGATTGTATTCCATATTCGTAATTTCGCTTTCCTCAACTCCCGAAACCCTTAACAGATTCTGTATCATTTCAGCACAAACAGCAATCACATTTCACACAAACAAGTTTTGCAAAATAACAACTCAAACCATTTTTAAAAATGATTTAATCCCAATAAAACGAATTCAGAGATTTTGTATTTCACCGTTAATAATAACCGTTTCGATAAGATTTGCCCCATAAGAATAGGGAAGATATTCGATGCCGGGAATCTCGGATGTAATAAATACACTGGCAATTTTTCCGCGGGCAATACTTCCAAGTCTGTCGCTAATTCCCATTGCATATGCGGTATTTATGGTTGTTGCATTAATTACCTCCTCGGGCAACATATTATATTTTATACATCCCATTGCCGAAATCAGGTTCATATTTCCACTGGGCGACGAACCGGGATTATAATCAGATGCCAGTGCAACCGGAAGTCCGGCATCAATCATTTTGCGTACGGGCGACAATTTCATATTCAGGAAAAAAGCAGCACCGGGCAAAACGGTTGGCATGGTTTCAGAATTTTGCAAAGTTGCTATTTCTTTTTCTCCAATATATTCGAGATGATCGACCGAGAGCGCATTGTATTTAACGCCCACTTCAACTCCTCCGGTGTGTCCCAATTCATTGGCATGAATTTTTGGCCGCAATCCATATTTCATTCCCGCCATTAAAATACGTTCAGTATCATCAACCGAGAAGAAACCTTTGTCGCAAAATACATCGATGTATTCGCTTAACTCTTCGGCTGCCACCTGCGGAATCATTTCGTTAATTACTATATCGACATATTTAGAAACATTGTCTCGAAATTCCAACGGGATGGAGTGTGCTCCCAGGAAATTTGCCCGCACACAAATGGGCGTTGTGTTCTTAATGCGCCGGATCACCCGCAGCATTTTTAACTCGTCTTCGGTATTTAAACCGTAACCGCTTTTTATTTCAACTGCTCCTGTGCCCATCCGGATAATCTCGCTTATCCGTTCCATTGCACTTTCGTACAGCTCATCCTCCGACATTTCGTGTAACAGTTTTGCGGAATTCAATATTCCACCTCCACGCTCAGCAATCTGTTCATACGAAAGTCCCTTAATTTTGTCGACAAACTCTTTTTCGCGCGAGCCGGGATAAACCAAGTGAGTGTGCGAATCGCAATATGTGGGATAAACTAACCGGTTGGAACAGTCGATTTCTAACAAAATATCATCGTCGACATAAGCATCTTTTAAATGCGACATTTCGCCAAAATCTTCAATCACTTCATCGCGAATAATCAAATACGCATTTTTAATGGTGGTAACTTCTGCCATTGCTGAACCTGCTTTAAATAAAACAGGATGTTCCTCAACCTGCACAAGTTCTTTTATATTTTCGAGCAAAACTTTCATTAAATGCAATTTTTATTTGCGAATGATACGTTACGTGATTAGTTTCACCACGTTGGTCCTTTTCTTTTTTCCTTTTCTTGTCCGTTTCGCTACGCTTCACATCGCAAGAAGAAAAAAATCGCAAAAAAATGACAGCTTGTTTAAATTTGTATAATTACAAATATAGAAATGGAACAAATTTTATCACTCAAATGCAACCACAAATATACGGTTGCGAAATTAGATTAACAAAAGTACAAAGCCAAATAATATTTTGGCAAGAGCGAGAATATGGTTTAACGAAAATCCTACGGATTCTAAAACTAAAATATTACTTTTGAACGGAATGAAAACCACAAGTTTTATAGACCAACCTTGTGATACTTAACATGTAAGTATTTTCTAATAGAAGTTGTTTTAAAGTTAAAAGGCATTTTCGAGAGTGACAGGTTGATTTCATTGGCAAAGCTCGGTTTTTATAGCATAGCAAAAACTATGGTATAGAAAATAGCTAAAGTCCGATGGACCGAAGGATCCTATGGAGAATCAATCCCGATGTACATCGCATTAGCGTCAACTTAATACTGTGTTTGCATTAGTTCGATGGAGTTCTTTCTTCCTATTCTGGACTCATATAAGCAGGAGTATTTAACTTTATTAATCAATGTTT
>JALUZN010000008.1 GCA_027011835.1 Draconibacterium sp.
GCTTAAAGATAGTAAAAAAGTTGCGTGGATATTTGTAAAACTGGTATGATGTTTAGCACTTTTGCATATTAGAGGTGCGACTTTAAGTCGCGCCTCGATTAATTGTTGCTGTTACCTTTCTTATTGTATTCACGGTGTGAGTTGTAAACAAACAGCAAGGAAGATTAATAACTACGCTGTAATTTGCAAAAACTCACGCCGTGAATTTTTAATATAGACTCAACCCGCATAACTTTTCGTTTTTTTATTAGCAATCATAATCTTTTTCAAAACTGTCTATTTTATTTTGAAATTAATTTTAAAAGTTAGTTTGTCGGTTTTTATCCGTTTGAAATTAAAACCATGAGAGAACTCAGTATAATATGTTCCCTTATTTAGATTTTCTGTGGGTGACTTAAAAAAATTAGTCACACCTAAATGCAATTCAGTATTATCAGGTATCCATTTAATATTTGCGCCATATATTTCTCCCTTTGTTATTTTTTCTGGTATTCTTAAATTATCAAAAGTTGGTTTTTTGTAGGGTATTCCAAAATTTCCACTTTCGTTTTTGACTTCAAAAAAACCTGTCACGTTAAAAACAGATGTATCAAAATAAATATAATCATCGAGATTATTCTTTATTGAAAACGAAAAAGTAAAATTTTCACCTTCGTTAAAAACGGTAGCAGGTTCTCCCTGTTCGTTAAGTAAACAGAATTTAAATTCTATTCCATCTACTTCTTTTACAATTACTGCATTTTTGTCTCCTGCCCGGAGTTCAAAAACATCGTCTTTTTGGCATCCCGTACTTATAAATGCAAAGAGCAAAATTACCGTGCTAAATTTTAAAATTTGGTGTATCATTATTAATTAGATTTTTAGATTATAAGACAGAAGTATCAAGATATAGACTTGGGCATTTAATAATTTGTCTTTTCAATTCAAGATTCCAGAATGTAGTAATTAGAAAGATATGTTATCTTCATAAAGTAAATTTTAATTGTTTGAAATTTTTATTGTTGTATTTAATTTTTGCGAATAGCTAAATGCAATTTTTGCTTTTGGCTTCTCGCTATGTGCATAAATTTCGAGGTTGTATTCTCTGTTTTCCATTGAATCAATCACACATTCAAGGTCAAAATCACATATGCAATCACATTTTGTTGGGGTCTCCTCTGTAAATAAAACTTTTAATATTTCGTTTTGAATAAAAGCGTTGGAAGTAATTTTTCCAGGACAACAGTTTAAACTGGCATTAATAAATTTAACCCTGAGTTGGTTTTCTCCTTCGGCTTTCAGTTCGATATACTGTTCTGTTTCGGTTGATTTTAACGATTCTTTACAACCACTCGATACCGTTTCAACAACAGTTAAAATCTTGTCTTTTAATGGGGGTAGTTCATCTTTTTGGCAACTTGCCCCAAAAAATACAAAGAGCAAAATTACCGTACTAAATTTTAAAGTTTTATTTTTCATTTTTTTGCTATGAGCTGCGAGCCAATGGATATAATAAATTTTAGTAGTTTTTAATTAAAGATACCCAAAGTTAGAAAAAGGTTGCGTGGGTATTTGTAAAACCGGCATATCTTTTTACACTTTATTGTCTTCACGGTATGAGTTGTAAACAAACAGCAAGGAAGATTAATAACTACGTTGTAGTTTGCAAAAACTCACGCCGTGAATTTTTTAATATAGATTCATCCCGCATAGCTTTTCGTTTTTTTGAATAGCAATCATAATTGTTTTCATCGAGATTATTTTTAATGGAAAACTGAAAAGTAAAATTTTCACCTTCATTAAAAACAGTAGCGGTTTCGCGCGAGTGATGCAATAAGTTCAGCGGGAGAGTTCTTACAAGTTAAAACTTAATCCAATTAGAGCACGCGGAACAAATGTTGGTTGAGTTATTGCTTTATCGGCATCTTTATAAGTAAAAGGGATGTTCTCATTCTGATTGTCTTTTCTTGGATTTATGTTGTTATTATCGCGACTATATGAAGTATCGTGACCGTATAAAGTATTTTTAAAATAGTAGTCGAGTCCAAATACCAATACAAGATTGAGCTTTTCTGTCATCTTAAAATGATTCTCAATTCCCGCACCAATTCCCCATTGATTTGTTGTCACATCAAAATCTTCGTTTCCTCCAATAAACTTAAAGTTTCCTTTAAACGAGGAGTATCGTGGGCCAAAACCCAAATACGAATTTTTAACTTTGAAAATGGACATGGGTAACAAAAAATCGAGCCGATAATCAAATGTTCTACCTTTTTTCTCCGGCACTCCATTGGTAGCATTGTTTATAAATATACGCCGGGCATCGGCAGCATTCCCGGGTTGAAGAATGGTGTATCCAATCCCGAACTGAATTTTAAACGGGAACATTTCAGCCAAATCGGTAACTGCAATGTTTGCCTGAACTCCAAATCCCGAATTGTATCCAGATATTATTCCCGTAGTAAATTTTGGAGATATTTTTTCTTTTTCCTGTCCGAATGACATCGAACCAATAGCGGTTAATATCAATACAAGCGCTACTGATAGTACTACTTTTTTCATAAGTCTGTAACTTTTGAAATTATTAATTTAATGGTAATTGTATAACGTGTTATTTGGGCTAATGTTTTATGAATTGTGTTTTTTTAATCGTTTTGGTTTGCAACTGGTTTTTACCCCAAATTTCAGAATCGATAAAAAATTACCACTTTTGCAGTGCAATACATTTACTATGTTTAAGAACAAGACACTTCGCATACTTTTTTTTATTGTTTTAGTTGCAATGGCCGGCAGTTATTTTGCCGGATTAACTATTGATGTGACCCGCGATGCGGGAAAATATGCAACCGTTTCGAAAGAGATTTTTCAGCACGGAAACTATATTAATATTACCATTAACGGCGAAGCATACGACCAAAAACCTCCTCTGCTTTTTTGGCTGGGAGCAGCCGGATTTAGTGTTGGCGGGGTTTCGAATTTCTGGTTTAAATTTCCTGTTCTACTCTTAATCTTTCTTGGATTTTACTGGGGTTTCCGTTTGGGCGAAAGTTTATACAATAAGCGTGTGGGCTACCTTACGGCAGTTATGCTGGCTTTTTCGTTTATCTATTTTATGTATAGCTCCGACATTCATACCGACACGCCGTTGCAGGCATTTGTAACGCTGGCACTCTGGCAACTTGCCGAGTTTGTTCAGAAACGAAAAACAAAAAATATGATTTTCGGGTTTGTGGGAATTGGGCTGGCAATGCTAAGTAAAGGACCAATTGGTGCAGCAATTCCTGCGTTTGCAGTAGTTGGGCATATTTTATTGAAACGCGATTTTAAATTCCTGTTCGATTACCGCTGGTATCTTGGAATTGTAATTGCATTTGTGGTTGCCAGTCCGGCAATGATTGGGCTGATGAACCAATTTGGCTGGCAGGGCATTTGGTTTTTCTTTTGGGAAAACAATATTGGACGCATTACCGGTTCGTATGTCCACTTAGGAAACGACCCATTTTACTACTTTCACAATTTGCTTTACCTGTTTATTCCCTGGAGTTTGTTGTTTTTTACAACAGCCTTCCTCGAGTTTAAAACATTGGTTAAAAACAGGTTTCGTTCGAACGAATATTTTACGCTTACCGGAATATGGATTTTCTTTATTATTCTCAATTCGGCCAATTTTCAGCTACCGAATTACATTTTTTCAATAGTCCCGTTAATTGCTGTATTAACGGCAAAATGGGTCGATATTTCGCTCGGGGAGAATCCGAGACTTTATAAGCCGTTTTTTACCATTCAAAATGTTGTGGTTGTTTTGCTTTGGATTCTAATCTTTATTCTGGCAATCTATGTTTTCCCATTTCCAAAATGGTATTTCTGGGTTTTGGTGCTGGCAGCAATGGCTGCTTCTTGGCAAGTTCTTTTTAAAACAGAAAACCGTTTGGCGAAAGTTATTTTGCCCACAATACTTGCATTTACAACATTTTCAATATTAATGAATACGCACGCTTTTCCGTATATGTTTAGTTTTCAGGCACCGCCAAAAGCCGCGCGCTATTTCAATAAAGTAGCCGCCAAAGACGATGTGTTGTACGACTATTTATACGGGCAGTACGAGCTCTATTTTTACAGCGAGCCGCAAGCAACAAAAATCGATTCGGTTTCGGAAGTAATTGAGGTTGCCAACCGAAAGGGAAGCTGGATTTTTACCAATCCCGACGGGCTGGCAAAAATCGACTCGTTAAATATAAAAACCGACACAATTATTGAATACCGTCATCTCTATTTAAACCGGGGCGGCTTGTTCTTAAACCCCAAAACCCGCGATAAAACTTTAAAACCTTTGTACCTGTTAAAACTAACCGATAATACAATACCGATAAAACAACCTTAAATTAAAATTGAGTTTGGTCGTTATGTATACAAAAAAAGGGCTCACTTCATAATTCGGGTTGGTACGATATTTAAATATATTTCTATGGGCATTTAAACTTTTGGGTTGTAGATCAGAGGGCTGCCATAATGTTACTTTTGCCCTATCGGGCGGATTTTACTTTTTGGCTTAGTCCAAAAAGTAAACAAAAAAACCAAGGCTGCGTTCGCTTCACTCGGAAAAGCTACGCAATAACGACTAAAATTACTGAACTCGTCGT
>JALUZN010000009.1 GCA_027011835.1 Draconibacterium sp.
AACCAATACGATATCATTAATTTATTTTTTTTATAAAAATGTTCAAATTACTTTCAAATCGTTTTAATTTTTGAATTTAATTTTTACATTTGCTTTCAACAAAAACAAAATGAAACGTTTATCTGTAAATATTCTAGTCCTTGTGGTCATTCTTAGATGTTCTGAGAGAGGTTAGCGTATATTTATAGATTAAAAAATATAACAAGCCTTTCTCGAAAAATGAGAAGGGCTTTTTTAATGAATAACAAAAAGAAAAAAGATGCAAATTCCATTACGAAGTAATCAAACAACGCAGGGCCGCAGAATGGCAGGAGCCAGAAGTTTGTGGCGTGCAAACGGTATGAAAGAAGAACATTTCGGGCGACCGGTAATTGCCATTGTAAATTCATTCACTCAATTTGTTCCGGGGCACGTTCACCTGCACGATATTGGACAACATATAAAAGGATTAATTGAGTCGCACGGCTTTTTTGCTGCCGAGTTTAATACCATTGCTATCGACGACGGAATTGCCATGGGACACGACGGAATGCTATACTCGCTCCCATCGCGCGATGTAATTGCCGACAGTGTAGAGTACATGTGCAACGGCCATAAAGTCGATGCTATGATTTGCATTTCGAACTGCGATAAAATTACTCCCGGAATGATGATGGCTGCTATGCGGTTGAACATTCCAACAATTTTTGTCTCGGGCGGACCAATGGAAGCCGGCGAAATTGGAGGTAAATATTACGATTTGGTTGATGCCATGGTACTCGCTGCCGACACTTCGGTTTCTGACAACGAACTGGCGCAAATTGAACAAAGTGCCTGCCCAACCTGTGGATCGTGTTCGGGTATGTTTACGGCAAACTCGATGAACTGTCTGGCCGAAGCAATTGGTGTGGCACTGCCCGGTAACGGTACAATTGTAGCCACCCACGCCAACCGCAATAAACTGTTCGACGAGGCTGTGGAAAGAATTGTGGCTGCCACAAAAGCTTACTATTTCGAAGGTGACGAATCGGTACTTCCACGAAGCATTGCCACTCGCGACTCGTTTTTAAATGCCATGAAACTCGACATTGCCATGGGCGGTTCGACAAATACGGTACTGCACCTGCTTGCCATTGCACACGAAGCCGAAGTTGATTTTTCAATGGAAGATATTGATGAGCTGTCACGAATTACACCTAACCTTTGTAAAGTGGCTCCAAGCTCGCATTATCATGTTCAGGATGTAAACCGTGCCGGTGGCATTCTGTCTATTCTTGGTGAGCTCGATCGTGCAGGATTAATGGAAACTTCGGTAAAAAGAGTTGACGGACTGACACTTAAAGAAGCACTCGAAAAATACGATATAAAAAGAGATACAGTAACCGACGATGCAAAGAACCGCTATCTTTCATCGCCCGGCGACGGTTCGCGAAACCTTGTAATGGGTTCGCAAGAGAATTACTACCCACAACTCGACGACGACCGCGAAAAAGGTTGCATCAGAAATATCGAACACGCCTATAATAAAGATGGCGGGTTGGCCATTCTTTTTGGAAACATTGCCGAAAAAGGGTGTATCGTTAAAACTGCCGGAGTAGATCCTTCTATATACAAATTTACAGGAACAGCAAGGGTTTTTAACTCGCAAGACGAAGCGGTTAACGGAATTCTTGGCGATGCCGTTCAAAAAGGAGATGTTATTGTTATCAGGTACGAGGGGCCCAAAGGCGGGCCGGGAATGCAGGAGATGCTCTACCCCACTTCATATTTAAAATCGATGCAATTAGATAAACACTGTGCGCTTATTACCGACGGAAGATTCTCGGGCGGAACATCGGGACTTTCTATTGGTCACGTTTCTCCCGAAGCTGCAGCCGGTGGTGCAATCGGGTTAATTCGCGACAACGACAAAATTGAGATTGACATTGTAAATCGTTCAATTAACCTTATTATTTCGGATGAAGAGATGGCTGAAAGACGTGCAGCAGAAACGGCAAAAGGAAAACTGGCATTTACTCCCGAAGGAAGAGATCGTACTATTTCGAAAGCACTAAAAGCTTATGCTAGTTTAGTTTCGTCAGCCGATAAAGGTGCCGTGAGATTAATTGATTAAGAAAAATAAAAACGTTAGCAGAATATTGCATAGCAAGAGCTGTTACTTAAAACTTAATAAAATGACAAATAAAAAAATTCCAGGGTCAGAGGCAGTTATCCTTTCGTTGATAGAGGAAAATGTTGACATTATATTTGGTTATCCCGGAGGAGCAATGATTCCAATTTACGATTCGTTGTACGATTACAACGATAAAATAAAGCATATTTTAACTCGACACGAGCAAGGCTTGGTACATGCAGCCGATGGATATGCACGAGTTACTGGCAAGCCGGGAGTTTGTTTTGCCACATCGGGACCGGGAGCTACCAACCTGATTACAGGAATTGCAAACGCTATGCTCGACTCAATTCCAATGGTTTGTTTTACGGGTCAGGTGGGGTCATCTCTATTGGGTACCGATGCTTTTCAGGAATCGGATTTAATTGGTATTACCATGCCAATAACAAAATGGAATTACCAGATTACAAAACCGGAAGAGATACCCGGAGCCATTGCAAAAGCATTTCATATTGCCCAAACCGGCCGTCCCGGACCGGTGTTAATCGACATTACCAAAGATGCGCAAATGGGATTGCTTGATTGGAAATATGAAAAATGCACAAAAATTCGCAGTTATGTTCCCGAAACTCCGGTTGATGCTGCTAAAGTTAACGAAGCAGCAAAAATTATCGACAATGCAAAGAAACCACTTTTATTGCTTGGACAAGGAGTAATTATTGGTGGTGCTGAAAAAGAGTTGCAGACCTTTATCGAAAAAACAGGAATTCCTGCTGCCTGGACACTACTCGGACTTTCGGCTCTACCCACCGAACATCCGCTAAACGTTGGAATGCTTGGAATGCACGGAAACTACGGGCCAAACCTGTTAACGAACGATGCCGATGTAATTATTGCCGTTGGAATGCGTTTCGACGACCGCGTTACCGGAAAAGTAAGTACCTATGCGAAAAATGCAAAAATTATCCACCTCGAAATTGATCCGGCAGAAATAAATAAAATTATTAAAACCGATGTGGCAATTTTGGGAAATTCAAAAAAATCGTTACAAATGCTTACCGAAGCGGTAAAACAAAACTCGCATAAAGAGTGGATTGAAGAGTTTAAAAAGTGCGATAAAATTGAATATGAAAAGGTAATTAAAAAAGATATTTACCCAACAAAACCCGGATTAACCATGGGCGAGATTGTTCGTATGGCCTCGGATAAAACCAACCACGAAGCAATTTTAGTTTCCGATGTGGGACAGCATCAAATGATTAATGCACGCTATTTTAAATTTAAACATAGTCGCAGTCATGTATCGTCGGGAGGTTTAGGAACAATGGGATTTGGATTGCCGGCAAGTATGGGCGCGCAAATGGGAGCACCCGACCGCACTGTATTTTCGGTAAGTGGCGACGGCGGATTTCAAATGACAATTCAGGAACTTGGAACCATTGCACAAAATAAACTCCCCATTAAAATTATTATTCTGAACAATAACTTTCTTGGAATGGTACGGCAGTGGCAGCAACTCTTTTTCGATAAAAGATACTCGTTCACCCAGTTGCACCATAACCCCGACTTTATAACCATTGCAAAAGGTTACGGAATTGAAGGAAACAAGGTCGATAAACGCGAAGATCTAGATGAAGCAATGCAAAAAATGATTGACCATAACGGACCTTATGTTCTGGAAGTTACCATCGAAAAAGAAGACAATGTGTTTCCAATGGTTCCTGCAGGAGCTTCGGTTTCAGACGTTATGCTCGAACCTTAACAGATTAAAACTGAACGTTCGAAATTGATTAATAAATTAGAATATATAATTACCTGTACCAACAGGAAAAAAAGAAAATATAATGAAACGAGAATATGTTATCACAGTTTATTCGGAAAATCACATTGGCTTGCTTTCGCGCATAACCATTGTTTTTACACGAAGAAAAGTAAATATTGAAAGTCTTACCGTTTCTGAATCGGCCATTAAAGGCATTTTTAAATTTACAATTGTAATTAAAGAAACTAAGGAGCAAGTAATAAAAATGGTGGGGCAAATTGAAAAACAAATTGATGTTCTTAAAGCGTTTCACCACACCAACGAAGAGGTTGTCTATCAGGAAATAGCACTTTATAAAGTACCTATAGAACCCATTTATCAAAGCGATAGTATTGAAAAAATTGCACGCAATGCAGGTGCTCGTATTCTTGAAATAACCAGAGATTACGTTGTAATTGAAAAAACAGGACACAAAGAAGAAACACAAGCACTCTTCGATGAGCTGAATAAATTTAAAGTAATGCAATTTATTCGCTCCGGACGGGTTGCCATTACACGCGACCCCATCGAACGCCTTTCAGAATTTTTAAAAGAACGCGATGCTTTTTTAAGCGAGTAAAAAAATTAAGATAAAACTTCTTAAAAAGAGGGTGTCAAAATAAAATATCAGTTTACTGGTTTTTATTGACACCCTCTTTTTTTTATTCTACCTAAATTCATAAATTCAAACCATTATAAACTAAAAGTCCCACAATTATGTAATG
>JALUZN010000010.1 GCA_027011835.1 Draconibacterium sp.
CAATAAGAGTCTTTTATTACTATAAAACGGAATAATCATGCATTTTCATTTTTCTGTCGAAATAAGGTTGAAATATTTGCTTTTATATTTTCGAAGTAAAAAGATTTCTGTTCTTCTGATTTGATGTTTTTTGTTTGGGAATAGTATTAGTTTCATTTTTTAACCTCAAAAAAATATGCTGAATAACTATTTGAAAATCATTCTTTTATTTTTGTAACTTAACTGCGCAAATAAAAATTAATTATTATGAATACAAGAAGCTCAAAAACTTTTATCACCGACTTTATGAACTATGTAAAGTCGAAAGATCCGGGACAACCCGAATTTCACCAGGCTGTAGAAGAAGTTGTTGAAACATTGGCCGATTTCTTACTCGCCAATCCGCGTTACCTTCATGCGCGTATTTTAGAGCGAATGGTCGAACCCGAACGAATTATTCAGTTTCGTGTGCCTTGGGCCGACGACCGGGGCAACATTCAGATTAACCGCGGTTACCGGATTGAGATGAACAGTGCCATTGGCCCGTACAAAGGAGGGTTGCGTTTTCATCCTACTGTAAATCAGGGTATTCTGAAATTTTTAGCGTTTGAGCAAGTCCTAAAGAATAGTCTTACTTCGTTGCCAATGGGAGGCGGAAAAGGTGGTTCCGACTTCGACCCAAAAAATAAATCGGATAACGAAGTGATGCGCTTTTGCCAAAGTTTTATGAGTGAGCTTTCGAGGCATATTGGGCAATACACCGATGTTCCGGCAGGCGATATTGGCGTAGGCGGGCGCGAAATCGGGTTTTTATTCGGGCAGTATAAACGACTGCGTAACGAGTTTACCGGCGTACTTACCGGAAAAGGAATTGAGTGGGGTGGCTCATTAATCAGGCCTGAAGCAACAGGTTATGGAACGGTATATTTTGCACAAGAGATGCTGAAAACCCGTGGCGAAAGTTTTAAAGATAAAGTTGTTGCTATTTCGGGTTCGGGAAATGTGGCACAATATGCTGCCGAAAAAGTAATTCAACTGGGAGGTAAAGTGGTTACTATGTCCGACTCGAGTGGTTCAATTTACGACCCCGATGGAATTGATGCCGACAAACTTGCTTTTATTATGGAACTGAAAAACATTCACAGGGGAAGAATACGGGAATACGCTGAAAAATACGGAGTTGAATATTTAGATAAGCAACGCCCGTGGAATGTGAAATGCGATGTTGCACTTCCGTGTGCTACTCAAAACGAGATTAACGGCGACGATGCAAAAACATTGGTGGCAAACGGATGTTTTGTTGTTACCGAAGGAGCAAATATGCCGAGTGACTTTGATGCTGTTCACCATTTTCTTGAATCGAAAATTCTTTACGGACCAGGAAAAGCTGCAAATGCCGGTGGCGTTGCCGTGTCGGGGCTCGAGATGACTCAAAATAGTATGCGACTTGCCTGGAGCCGCGAAGAGGTGGATACCAAATTGCACTCTATTATGGTAAACATTCATAAAATGTGTGTCGATTACGGAAAAGATGCCGACGGATACACCAACTATGTTAAGGGGGCAAATATTGCCGGTTTTGTTAAAGTGGCAAATTCGATGATGGCACAAGGACTGGTATAATAAACCTGAATGTAAGATTAATGAGACCTTCCCGGGAGTTTATAATTGCTCTTTTCGAGAAGGTCTCATTTTTTTAGCCAATGAGTTATAAATATCCCTGCTCAATTAACGAAACAATCTCCTCAATCATCCAGTCCTCTTCGTCGGGGTCGTAGCCGGCTTTTAAATTATTGCTAAAAATGCGTGCAATTCCCTGCCAGAACACAGCACTAAAACTACCTCTAAAGTCTTTTATTAAACTGTAAGGCGTTCGTTCGGTCTCTCTGTTTATCAGTTTTAGAAGAATTCTACCGTCGGTTAGCGACCACTTTTTTAACTCCTC
Source organism: Draconibacterium sp. (assembly GCA_027011835.1). Classification (GTDB taxonomy): domain Bacteria; phylum Bacteroidota; class Bacteroidia; order Bacteroidales; family Prolixibacteraceae; genus Draconibacterium. The sequence goes on from JALUZN010000010.1 coordinate 1,925, forward strand.
TTTATGTTGGGCGAGCAGCTCTTTTTCGAGGTTTTTCATTAATCTTCTGCGATCGCGTTTGCTTTCCATTGCATTATATTCCGGTTCATATTTATTTAGTAAATCTCTTGCTTCAACAGCAAGCGGATAAACTTTTTTTATGCGCTGAACCAACCTTGAATAACGACGCATTTGGCGTTTATTTTTAAACTTTCGTTGCGGTAACACAATTACCTCTTTAATGTTCCGGTGAATAATGGTGTCGGTTCCGTTAATTATTCCAAGCTGAAAATTAAGCGTATCGCTTTCTTGTGCACTTAATCCGCCAAGAAAAATACAAAAAAGTAATATAAGAGATGGTCGTTTCAATGGTCTAAAATATAAGGTCAAAAGTAGAATGAATAATTTATTTTTCAATGAAGTTATTTAAAATTAAAGAGGATTTTCGAGGGCGACATATTGATTTTATTGGCAAAGCTCGGTTTTTTCTGAATAGCTTTGGCTATTCAGAAAAAAATAGCAGAAGTTCAATGAAACCAAGATGTTGTCCGCAGATTTTCAATTTGACTTTAAATAACTTCAATGATTGAGCTGTAAAGTTTATATCTTTGAACAGTAGGAATTATTATTCAGAAAGATAAAAAATGAGAACAAAAATAAATTCTGAAATAGGGAAACTTGAAGGAGTGATTATTCATACGCCCGGTTCGGAGGTTGAGAATATGACTCCTGAAAACGCTGAACGTGCTTTATACAGCGATATTTTAAACCTGTCGATAGCATCGAAAGAGTATGCACAACTTGCCGGAGTACTTGAAAAAGTAACCCGGGTTTTTAAGGTAAAAGATTTATTAACCGCGATTTTAAAAGATGAAAATGTAAAGTTTAATTTACTGAAAGAGATTTGTGCAAAAGAGGGAATTTCCGGTTACGAAAACGAGTTGATGCAAAACCCGCCCGAACGGTTAACTAACTTTTTGGTTGAAGGCGTTGTTCTCGAAAAAAATAATTTAACAAACTATCTGTCGGGCGAGCGTTTTTTAATGCGTCCGTTGCACAACCTGTTTTTTACACGCGACTCGGCAATGGGGATGAACGACAGGATGTTAATTGGAAAAATGGCAAATCCGGTGCGCGAACGCGAATCGATAATTATGGAGGCAATTTTTAATTCGCACCCCGACCTGGAAACCATTACACTAAACCCCGGTAGTTCTGAAAATGGCATTGTAAACAGAGTAAGTTCTACGCTCGAAGGTGGCGATTTCCAGGTTGCCCGCGAAGATATTTTCGTTATAGGAACCGGAGTAAGAACCAGTACGCAGGGAATCGATTTTATTATCGACAGCATTAAACAGATGAAAACCGAACCACACCACATTATTGTTCAGGAGCTTCCGTCAACTCCCGAGTCGTTTATTCATCTCGATATGGTTTTTACGTTTTTAAACAACGATGCTTGCATGGTTTACGAGCCTGTAATTTATAAAATGAACAGGTTACGTACCATTCATATTAAAATTGAAAACAGAAAAGTTACTCGTATCGAAGAGGTGCCCAATATTCCGGCTGCATTAAAAAATCTGGGAATGAATCTGGAACCGATAAATTGTGGTGGCGATAACGATTTGTGGATTCAGGAACGCGAGCAGTGGCACAGTGGAGCAAACTTCTTTGCATTTGCACCGGGGAAAATAATTGGTTACGAACGAAACAGCCATACCATAGAAGCGTTGAACAATAAAGGCTTTGAAGTGATTGATGCAGAAGATGTTATAACCGGGAAAGTTGATCTAGAAAACGTTAAAAAGTGTGTGGTGCAAATTGCCGGGTCGGAATTGGCACGTGGTGGCGGCGGAGCCCGCTGTATGACAATGCCAATTCGAAGAGCAGACGTAAGGTAATTTTAAAAGACAGAAAAAAAGAAACAGCAGAAAATATTATGCGAAAACTAAGAAATAGTGAACTAAACCGAATTTCGGTAAGTGAATTTAAAAATGCAGAAAAAACGCCGCTGGTTGTGGTATTGGATAATATTCGGAGTTGCAACAATATCGGGTCGGTTTTTCGAACATCGGATGCGCTGCTCGTAAAAAAGATTTTTCTTTGCGGAATTACGGCAACACCTCCTAACAAAGACATTCATAAAACAGCTCTCGATGCCGAAAAATCGGTAGAGTGGGAGTATGTTTCCGAAACAGAAGATGCAGTTGAACAATTAAAAAACGAAGGGTATAAAGTTTACGCAATAGAGCAGGTAGAAAACAGTATTTTATTACCCAATTTCAACCCGTCGAAAAATAAAAAAACGGCTGTGGTTTTTGGAAACGAAGTAAAAGGAGTAAAACAGTCGGTTGTTGATATTTGCGATGGCAGTATCGAAATTCCCCAATTCGGCACGAAACATTCATTTAATATCTCGGTAAGCGCAGGCATTGTGTTGTGGTCTCTGTTTCAGAAACTTACCGATAAGTTGTAGGATTAATGTTTTCGAGTACAAATTAAAATATGCTACCTGCATTTTTTTTATGAAAATAGCTGCTACATATCCCCGGCCTTTTAGTCTTATTGGTTTGAGTGTACTACACCGAAAATTCAATTAGTAAGTGCGACAGTTTCCCTTCCAAAAATAAAAAATCTAGATTTTTTATTTTTGGAAGGGAAAGTTTAAAACTGTTGCATTATGGATAAAAAGAATTATAACCATATTACTT
>JALUZN010000011.1 GCA_027011835.1 Draconibacterium sp.
GATTTGCACTCGGAATTAACAGCTATCTTATTCCGTTACTAAACAAAGCGTTAAATATTTCGTCGGGTCAGTCGTATCTTGTTTTGGCAGCTACTTTTTCGGCGTTTATTATTTTTGGTTATCCGGCCTCATTTGTTATTTCAAAAATAGGATATAAAAAAACAATGGCACTCTCTTTTTTGATGTTTGCTGTTGGGTTTTATCTTTTTATTCCATCGGCAAAAATGGAGAGTTTACCTCTGTTTCTGTTAGCATCGTTTATTAGTGGAATGGGAAATGCATTTTTACAGGCATCGGTAAATCCGTACATAACAATTATGGGGCCCATTGAGAGTGCTGCCAAACGAATGAGTTTTATGGGGATAGCAAATAAACTGGCCTGGCCAATTGCCCCACTGTTTTTGTCGTTGGTTATTGGTAAAAGTGTTGTCGATGTGAGTTTAACCGATATTAATTTGCCTTTCTATATTATTATAGGTGTATTTCTTGTATTAGGTGTTTTGGCTATTTTGGCACCTCTTCCCGAAGTAAAAGCTGCCGGCGAAGACGAAGACAGCGCAGAAGATTGTCCGTATGCAGCCGATAAAACTTCAATCTGGCAATTCCCGCATTTACTTTTAGGCGTGTTGGCACTGTTTGTTTATGTTGGAGTAGAGACTATTTCGCTTGGAACGTTAATTGATTATGCCGAAAGCATTGGCTTGGCAAATCCTGAAATGTATGCATGGATTGCTCCGGTTGGTATGGTACTCGGTTATTTGGGAGGTATTGCTTTTATCCCAAAATACATTAGTCAGGCACAAGCATTACGAATAGTTTCGTCGATTGCCATTTTTGGCTCGTTGATGGTTGTACTTATGCCTGAGGATATTTCTATTTTCTTTGTGCTGTTTATGGCATTGGGATGTTCGTTAATGTGGCCGGCTTTATGGCCGCTGGCAATGACCGATCTTGGAAAATTCACAAAAACCGGCTCGTCGCTTATGGTAATTGCAATTGTTGGTGGTGCCGTTTTTCCAACTATTTATGGGTTCTTAAAAGATGCTGTTGGTGCTCAAAATGCATACTGGTTAGTAATTCCCGGATTTTTATACATTCTTTATTATGGAGTAAAAGGCCATAAAATAAGATAGACATTCTTATTCAGAATAAAAAAACGGGGTTGTTTGAGATTTTCAAACAGCCCCGTTTCTTTTGAATAATATTTTAACCTTTTCGGCTAATCTTTGTACCATCCCGAATACATTTCGTAGGCATTCGCAATTCGTAGTATTTCACCTTCGAGCAGTTCGGGGCTGATGTCTTTAATTTTTTTAGCCGGAATTCCTGCATAAACAGTGCCCGATTCAACCGTCGTTCCTTTTGTAACTACCGAGCCGGCAGCCACAATAGAGTTGCTTTCAACCACCGCATCGTCCAAAACTACGGCATTCATTCCAATCATTACATTGTCTTGAATTGTGCAGCCGTGAATTATAGCTCCATGTGCAACAGTTACATTGTTACCAATTGTTGTTGGCGATTTTTTATAGGTAGCGTGTACCGTTGCATTGTCCTGAATGTTGGTGTTGTTCCCTATTTTAATAAAATGTACATCGCCGCGCAAAACAGCACTGTACCAAATGCTGCAATTGTTGCCAATTGTTACTTCCCCTATTATTGTGGCCGTCTCAGCCAGAAAGCAGTTGTCGCCAATGTTTGGGGTATTTCCGTTAAGAGTTTTTATGAGTGCCAAACCGGTAATAATTTATATTCTTTCCAAATATATTAAAACCTGTAAATAATTGGATATGTTACTATAAACTTGTTAAATAATGGTTATTTTTGCTTCGATATTTTATTTAACAATTATAAAAAAGTTCGATTCTGAAAGTACACTTTATTGTATTTCGAATCGATTTTCTTTTAAATTAAAAAATTTACATTATAAAAAGTAATTAAATGAAGGATGCGAAAGTAATTGAGTTGGAAGAAGTTACCATTCGGTTTTCCGGAGACTCCGGCGATGGTATGCAGCTTACCGGAACTTTGTTTTCGGATGCTACAGCACTTCTTGGAAATGATATTTCAACATTTCCCGATTATCCGTCAGAAATTCGTGCTCCCCAGGGAACAGTTGGTGGAGTTTCCGGATTTCAGGTTCAGTTTGGAAAACGGTTAGTTAATACACCGGGCGATTTAGCTCATGTGTTAATTGCTATGAATCCGGCAGCTGTAAAAGCAAACGCTAAGTTTATTAATCCGGGTGGAACCATAATTTATGATTCTGATTCGTTTAACGAAAGGAACATGAAAAAGGCAAATTTTGCAACAGACGATGCATTTGCCGAGTGTAATCTTGAAGATTTCTTTAAAATACCGGTTCCAATTTCGAGCCTAACAAAAGAGAGCTTAAAAGATTTTGGTCTCGATAATAAAAGTGTTCTCCGAAGCAAAAACATGTTTGCGTTAGGTTTGGTTTGTTGGATGTTTAATCGTCCGTTAGACTATATCGAAGAGTTTCTAAACAAAAAATTTGCGAAAAAACCGGTGGTGGTTGAAGCAAATATTAAAGTGTTACACGATGGTTTCAATTATGGAATGACCATGCAACACATGACGCCGAGTTATTTGGTTAATCCGGCTGTAATCGAAAACGGAACTTACCGTACAATTAATGGAAACCATGCAACAGCGTGGGGACTTTTGGCTGCTGCCGAAAAATCGGGACGCGAGTTGTTTTTAGGTTCGTATCCTATTACGCCGGCTACCGATATTCTTTCGGCACTTTCGGAGCGGAAAGATTTGGGAGTAAAAACATTTCAGGCTGAAGACGAAATTGCAGGTGTTACATCGGCAATTGGTGCTTCTTTTGCAGGCGATTTAGCCGTAACAACCACATCGGGGCCGGGGCTTGCTCTTAAAGGCGAAGCCATTGGTTTAGCTGTAATGGCTGAACTTCCTCTGGTTGTTGTAAATGTTCAGCGTGGTGGCCCTTCAACCGGACTGCCAACAAAAACCGAACAGTCCGATTTATTGCAATCGCTATATGGCCGAAATGGTGAAAGCCCGGTTGTTGTTGTAGCTGCAAGTACACCCTCCGATTGTTTTTGGTATGCCTTTAAAGCGTCGCAAATTGCATTGGAGAGAATGGTTCCGGTAATTTTAATGACTGACGGATTCCTTGGAAACGGCAGCGAGCCGTGGAAAATTCCTACAATGGCCGAGTTGCCAACAATAACTCCACGTGTTGCAAAAGATCCCGACTCGTTTAAAGCATATAAGCGCGACCCGGAAACACTGGCTCGCGAATGGGCATATCCCGGAATGAAAGGATTTGAGCACCGTATTGGCGGATTGGAAAAAGATGAAACAGGAACAGTAAGTCATGATACAGAAAACCATCAGTTGAATACCGAGTTCCGTGAGAATAAAGTTCGACGTGTTGTCGATATGATTCCTGAATTGGAAGTGTGCGGCGATGGCGACGGCGAAATTTTAGTTGTTGGTTGGGGCGGAACTTTTGGCCATTTAGTTAGTGCTGTGCGCGAGTTGCGTAAAGAGGGTAAAAATGTTAGTCATGCACATTTTAACTACATTAAACCTCTTCCTAAAAATACAGCTGAAGTTTTCGGAAAGTTCAAAAAAATTATTGTTTGTGAGTTAAATAACGGACAATTTGCCAGCTACCTGCGTAACGAAATGCCCGAATTTAAATACGAGCAATTAAATAAACTAAAAGGGTTGCCTTTTACTGTTGACGAGGTAAAACAAAGTGTTTATAAATTATTGGAGGACTAAAAATGATTGATTTAAAATATACAGTTAAAGATTTTAAAAGCGACAGTGAAGTTCGCTGGTGTCCGGGTTGTGGCGACTATGCAATTATGAATGCTGTTCAGCGTACAATGGCCGGAATGGGAGTTCCTCACGAAAAATTTGCCGTTATCTCTGGAATCGGTTGTTCTTCTCGATTCCCATATTATATGAGTACTTACGGTTTTCATACTATTCACGGCCGTGCTGCTGCAATTGCTTCGGGGGTAAAACTTGCCAATCCCGATTTAAATGTTTGGATGATTTCGGGCGACGGCGATTCGCTGGCTATTGGCGGTAACCACTTTATTCATCTGGTTCGAAGGAATATCGATATTAATTTAATTCTTTTTAATAACCGTATTTACGGTTTAACAAAAGGACAATATTCTCCTACCAGTGATCGTGGTTTTAAATCGAAAACTTCTCCGTTTGGTACAGTCGAAGATCCGTTTATTCCGGGACAGCTTGCTATTGGAGCACGCGGTACTTTCTTTGCCCGTTCAATAGACGGAAACATGAAAATGAGCCAGTCGGTTTTCGAAGAAGCCGCAAAACATAAAGGAACATCGGTGGTTGAGGTGTTGCAGAATTGTGTTATTTATAACAATGGAATTCATAGTGCAATTACCGACCCGAATCATCGTGCCGACCGACAACTGTTTTTGGAGCACGGAAAACCAATGCTTTTTGGAGCCGAAAACGAAAAAGGTTTGGTGTTCGAGAATGCTAAACTTAAAGTTGTTGAGATCGGAAAAGACGGTTATACAATCGACGATATTTTGGTACACGATGCTGAAGAAGTTGACCCGACTTTGCAT
>JALUZN010000012.1 GCA_027011835.1 Draconibacterium sp.
ATCTCGATATGCGTGGCCGATTAGTAAAATTAAATGGATATTCTGCTGTTTTACGTGGCCCCATTGTTTTAGCCCGCGATTCGCGTTTTAACGATGGATTTGTTGATGAGGCTGCTGCCATTCAACAAAAAAACGGCAAAGTAGATATTCATATTTCCGACGACAAACCGGAAGGAGTCTGGTTGTCGTTTACCGTTCCGCTAAAATTAGGAACAGGAATAGAATCGACCGGCAGTTCGGTTTCGCAAATTCATTTTTGCGATTTCGGTTCGGCAGGAAATACCTGGGATAGCAATTCGAGATACCGGGTGTGGCTTGCCAAACCGTTAAATGTTATGCAGTCGGATTATAAAGGATATTAATTAATAAAAATAAAATGAAGAGAGAATTGATAAAAGAGGCTTTTAACAGAGCAAAAGCACGATATGCCGAAATTGGTGTTGATGTTGATGCGGCTGTAGAAAAAATGAAGAGTGTTACTATTTCGTTGCATTGTTGGCAAACCGACGATGTGGGTGGTTTCGAAACTGCCGATGCCGGACTCTCGGGAGGTGGAATTCAAGCCACCGGAAACTATCGGGGAAAAGCGAGAAGTATTGCTGAAGTGAAAGCTGACTTAGAAAAAGTTCTGACACTGTTGCCGGGAAAACAGCGGCTAAATTTGCATGCTCTTTACGGCGATTTTCAGGGGGAGAAAGTTGACCGCAACCAAATAGAAGTTAAACATTTTCAGAGTTGGATTGACTGGTGTAAAGAGCAGGGAATTGGAATGGATTTTAATGCATCGTTTTTTTCGCATCCCCGTGCTGCCGATGGTTTTACACTATCGAGTAAAAACGAAGAGAACCGTCGGTTTTGGGTCGAGCACCTAAAATGTTGCCGGTCAATTTCTGCCGAAATAGGGAAACAGCTCGGAACGCCGTGCGTTCATAATACCTGGATTCCCGACGGAATGAAAGATACACCCATCGACAGAAACGGGTATCGTATGCAACTGAAGAAATCGTTAGACGAAGCGATGGAAACAGATTATCCGAAAGAGCAGATGAAAGATGCGCTGGAGAGTAAACTGTTTGGAATTGGTCTTGAGTCGATGACGGTTGGGTCGCACGATTTCTATTTGGGATATGCGGTTAAAAACGATAAGCTAATCTGTTTAGATAACGGTCATTTTCATCCAACCGAACAAATTGGCGATAAAATATCGTCGGTGTTGCAATTTGTCGATGAAATTCTTTTGCACGTTACACGCCCTATTCGTTGGGATTCTGACCATGTAGTAACTTTAAATGAAGATGTACAGTTAATTGCTTCGGAAATTATCCGGAACAACTTTTTATCACGGGTAAATATTGGTCTCGACTATTTCGATGCATCGATTAACCGGATTGGTGCTTATGTAACCGGAACACGGGCAGCACAAAAAGCATTTTTAATTGCTTTGCTCGAACCGACGGCTAAACTCGTAGAGCTTGAAGAGAATGGAAAATATTTCGAGCGGCTGGCAATGCTCGAAGAGTTGAAAACAATGCCTTTTAGCGCGGTGTGGGATTATTACTGTTTAATAGAAGATGTACCGGTTGCAATGGATTATATAGCTGAAATACAGCAGTACGAAAGAGATGCTTTAAGTAAAAGAAAATAAAGTAAAAGGAAATAAAGCAAAAAAGGAGTCAGCATCAACTGACTCCTTTTTATTTTTTTCGGAAACGAACTGTATTAAACAGTCTGAATACTTTCAACAATTTCTTCTCCTTTTTTTATGGCTTCCAGATTTAGAGGAATGAGGCGGTGATAACGTTCGGGTAGCGATTTTTGCAATCCTTTTTCAACATTGTCTAACGACAAAATCGGACGAACTTTCAGGTAACTGCCAAAAACAATCATATTAAAAACTCGCGGATTACCCATTTCAACAGCAGTTTTTGTACCCTCAACTTTATAAATATTGATGTCGGTTCGTGTTGGGGGTTTCGAAATTCCATTTGGGTCGTACAGGAGTACTCCGCCGGGTTTTACCATTTTTTCGAATTTGTTTAAACTTTGCTGGTTTAAAATAATGGCCGTATCGAATTCGTGAAGAATTGGCGAACTAATCCGGTTGTCGCTGATTATTACTGTAACATTGGCTGTACCACCCCGCATTTCGGGGCCGTACGACGGAAACCAGGTTACTTCTTTGTCTTCCATAATTCCCGAGTAGGCAAGTATTTTACCCATAGAAAGAACTCCTTGTCCTCCAAAACCTGCAATTATCATCTCTTCAGTCATAATTTTCTCTTTTAATTTTCTGAAACGATTTCTCCTTTTTCACTGTCTTTTAAGTCGCCTAGAGGGTAGTAAGGAACCATATTCTCTTCCATCCAGTTGTTTGCAGCAACCGGAGTCATTTTCCAACCCGAGTTACAAGTAGAGACAACTTCAACAAACGAAGTTCCTTTTTTATCGAGAACATACTCGATGGCTTTCTTTAACGAGCGTTTACATTTTCGCACTGCTCCAGGTGTGTGTACAGTTTGCCGTGTAACGTACGATGTTCCCGGAAGTTGAGCAATAAGTTCTGTCATTTTTAACGGGTATCCGTTTAAATCGATATTACGGCCGTTTGGCGTTGTTGAGGTAACCATTCCGTCTAATGTGGTGGGTGCCATTTGTCCGCCGGTCATTCCGTAAGTTCCGTTATTAATAAAAATAACAAGAATGTTTTCGCCTCTGTTGCAGGCGTGAAGAATTTCTGCTGCACCTATTGAAGCTAAATCGCCATCGCCCTGATAGGTAAATATAAAATTATCGGGCATTAACCGGATTAAACCGGTAGCTACTGCGGGAGCTCTCCCGTGTGCTGCTTCCTGCCAGTCGATATCGATATATTTATAGGCAAAAACTGCGCAACCTACCGGTGCTACGCCAACTGTTTTTTCCTGAATACCCATTTCGGCAATAAGTTCTGCCAGAATTTTATGAACTACACCATGCGAACAGCCCGGACAGTAGTGCATCGAGTCGTCGTTCAGTAATTCAGTTTTTTTGTAAACCAGGTTTTCCGGTTTAATAAGTTCTTTTAAATCCATAATTTACTCTTTATGAAATTTATTTTTTAGTGAATCAACCACTTCGCCGGGAGTTGGAATTATTCCTCCCATTCGTCCAAAATATTCAACCGGAACATGGTGTCCTGCGTCGTAAATGGCAAGCTTAATATCTTCAACCATCTGTCCGGCATTCATCTCAACCGATAAGAATCCTTTTGTTTTAGCAGCCAGTTCGCCAACTATTTTTTTAGGGAAGGGGAAAAGTGTAATGGGGCGAAGCAGCCCTACTTTTAATCCTTGTGCACGTGCAATTTCCACCGATTTCTGACAGATTCGCGAAGAGGTTCCGAAAGCAACAATAATATAATCGGCGTCGTCGCACTCAATTAATTCGTATCGCACTTCCTCTTGTTCCATTTGTTTATATTTTGCCTGAAAACGTCTGTTGTTCGCTTCCATAATATCGGAGTCGAGTTCGAGCGAGGTAATTATATTCTTTTTTCGCGATGCCGGTTTTCCGGTAGTTGCCCAGCTTCCCCATTTTTCGTGAATCTCCTCTTTTGTCCACCGTGGTTTATAATCTGAGAGTTCTACTTTTTCCATCATCTGCCCCAAAGCACCGTCGGCTAAAATCATTGCCGGATTCCGATATTTAAAGGCAAGTTCAAAAGCCAAATCAACAAAGTCGTTCATCTCTTGTACCGATGCAGGAGCTAAAACAAGCAGTTTGTAGTCGCCGTGCCCACCTCCTTTTACGGCTTGAAAATAGTCGGCTTGCGAGGGCTGAATAGTTCCCAGCCCCGGGCCGCCACGTTGAACGTTTATGATTAAACAGGGTAATTCTGCGCCTGCAATATACGAGATGCCTTCGGTCATTAAACTAATTCCCGGGCTCGACGACGATGTCATTGCCTTTTTCCCGGCTGCGGCCGCTCCATAAACCATATTTATTGAAGCCACTTCGCTTTCGGCCTGAAGGACTACCATTCCGGTTTCGTCCCATGGTTGCCGTTGCATCAGTGTCTCCATAACTTCAGACTGAGGTGTGATGGGATAACCAAAATAGCCGTCGCATCCGCAACGAATTGCAGCTTCGGCCAGCACCTCGTTTCCTTTCATTAGTCTTAATTCACCCATATTATATATTTTATTGTTATATAACCCGTTGTTTTCTAATTTCTTCTTTTTTTGTTCATTGTGTTAATAAACAAATAAACAAAAGTGCAGAATCTAGATTTTCATTCTGTACACCGTTATACACGTGTCGGGGCAAACAACCGCACAATTGGTACATCCAACACATGCATCGGCATTTTCCATATACGAGAAATGATATCCTTTACTGTTTACCTTTTTGTTAAGTGCCAAAACTTCCTGAGGACAGGCCTCAACACATAATCCGCAACCTTTGCATTCTTCAACATCAACTACAACAGCTCCTTTTACTTTTGCCATAATTAATTAATTTTTCGATAAATTTAGAACTCAATTTACAATAAAAACATCATAAAAATCAGGTTCTGAGAACTATTTTTGCTGCAATTAAAATTTGTAAATAAATTACTTAATTTACTTTCATATTC
>JALUZN010000013.1 GCA_027011835.1 Draconibacterium sp.
GCTTTATACAGTTGATATTGCCATGTTTATTCTCTCTATTTTCATTTTAGGAATATACTCATTTGTGGAATATAATCAGTCGTTAAACATTGTGGCTTTTGTGATTTTTATTGCTGCTTTAATTGCAGTAGTTACAGGTGTTTTATACGCGGCAAAAGAGGTGCGATTGGGATATAAAATAGTAAGAATTGAAACAAACAATATTCTTTACATAGAAGAGTAATATGAGAATAGCCGGTTTTAAAAAACAAACTCTAATTGATTATCCCGGCAATATCAGCTCGGTAGTTTTTACTCAAGGATGCAATCTCAGATGTGGTTTTTGCCACAATCCCGACTTGGTTTTGCCCGAAAAGTTTTCAAAACCATTTAACGAAGAACAAGTTTTTAATTACCTGTACCGATATAAACAGTTGCTTGATGCAGTGTGCATTACCGGTGGCGAACCAACTATACACAGCGATTTGCCAAAGTTTATTGAAAGAATAAAAAAAATTGGACTAAAAGTGAAACTCGACAGTAACGGAACAAATCCAACAATGCTCCGCAGGTTAATCGATAGTAATTTACTCGATTTTATTGCAATGGATATTAAACATCGGTTAAACTTTGGTTTATACAACCGCACTGTTGGCTTTGCAATAAATAAAACAATTTTCGATAACATACGAAAATCGGTTAATATTATTCAGAACTCAGGGCTTAGATTTGAATTTAGAACAACAGTTGTTCGTTCATTTCACTCGAAAAAAGATGTGGCTATTTTAACAAAACAATTTGGGCAAAATTTTAAAATTCAAAATTTTAATTCTGAAGTAGTATTAAATCCTGAATTAGAGTTACAACAATTTTCTGCTCACGAGTTTGAGCAGCTTGTCGGTGAAAATCAACTTTAATTGTTTAATTCAGAAATATAAGTTGTGGGGCATATAGACAAAGCTATAATAAACGTAGAAGTAATGATTCTAAGGTCTGAAAATAAAAAACAGAGGGAATTTAAAGGTACATCATTCAATGTATTAGCTTCAGGCGACAAGTCAATGGTTACTAAAATGAATTATAGAATTGGAGATAATGTTCCATTACATTCTCATTTAAACGAACAAAGTGGATATGTTATTTCAGGAGAATATATAATTCATTATGGAGAAATAACTGAAAGAATTAAATCACGTGATTGTTATTGTAATTCAGAAAATGCAGCCAATTCATGGGAAGTTCTAACGGTTGGAGAAGTTATAGATGTGTTTACTCATCCAAGAATAGAGAATTTATAGACTTGAAGAGTATGATTATTCAAACAGAAAGATTTCAAATAAGAAGAATCTTAGATAAAGATATTGATTGCTTATTGGCGATTTATCAAGATTCAAGAAATATGAAGTTCATTCCTAATTCTGCTTCCAACTGGAATAAGGGAAAACTATCTAAGAAGTATGAAAGAATAAATTGTGATTATGAAAATGGCTTTGGAATTTTTGTAGTTGAACTTCTTGAAGGGAAAATTATAGGAGAAGCTGGATTATTTAATTCATTTAATGAATTGAATCATTTAGAATTGGGATATATAATAGACCAAAAATATTGGGGGAAAGGTTATGGTAAAGAGATTTGCGAATCTTTAATTGAATACGGGTTTAAAAAACTTGGACTTTCAAAAATTACAGCAAGAATGTATAAAGAAAATGTTGCATCGGTTAAAATATCAGAGAGATGCGGGATGAACTTGGTAAATGAAGGGAAAAGTAATGATGGTAAAGAATATTGTGTGTATGAAATTGAACAGAATGAATTAAATACGCCCCACAACAAAAAACATAGTACATTTGGCAGATAGTGCTATCCCAACAGCTATCGGGAGAAGATAATAGCAATAAATAAACATAGTAGTAAACTGAAAATTTGGAGCGTTTAAATGCCAAACGCACCATATTTAAACCGACATGAAAACCCAATTTAAAATATTTCTTACAGCTCTTATGTTTTATACCCGTTTCCCCATAAAAAACATTAATGGATGGAACGAGGAGATGCTTAACAAATCGACACGATATTTTACGCTTATAGGAATTTTAGTGGGTGCGGTTGGTGCTGCCGTTTTTTTTGCTGCCACACACCTGTTCCCGCTACAAATTGCAGTTGCCTTAAGTTTGGCAGCTACAATATTTTTTACCGGAGCATTTCACGAAGATGGATTTGCCGACTTTTGCGACGGTTTTGGTGGTGGTTCGTCACCGTTGAAAATACTCGAAATAATGAAAGACAGCCGCATTGGAACATACGGTTCGGTAGGGTTGATTTTAATTTTAGGAATTAAGTTTTTAGCTCTCTCTAACTTTCCTGCATCGCAAATACCGCTACTTTTAATTGCCGGTCATGCAGCAAGCAGAATGTTTCCGGTTTTATTAATCTATTCGTCGCAGTATGTTCGAATCGACTTAAAAAGCAAAGTAAAACCAATTGGGCACGCCGATTCAATTTACTCGCTGCTGTTTGCACTTTTGGTTGGAGCCACTCCTCTGTTTTTTATTTCGTGGAAAATAGCATTGATTGCACTTACCGTTTTATCGGTGGCATTTCTCGTTTTTCAGAACTATGTAAACCGGAAATTGGGAGGTTATACCGGCGATGTTTTGGGAGCGTTGCAACAATTAAGCGAACTGTTTTTTTACCTCTCTGTTCTTGCATTTCAAACTATTTAGATGAATCTTTTTTTAATACGACATACACAAGTAGATGTTGAAACCAACATTTGTTACGGGCAAACCGATGTAGATTTGGCAGCCACTTTTTCAACAGAGAGTAAAAAAGTGGCAAATAGAATTACCGGTATTTATTTCGATAAAATTTATTCGAGTCCATTAAAACGATGCCGGTTGCTGGCAGAAAATATTTTTCATGAAAAGGAAATTGTTTACGACAAAAAGTTAATGGAGCTGAACTTTGGCGACTGGGAAATGAAAACCTGGGACGACATCTATTTTCAACCCGAAGGGAAAGTTTGGATGGATAATTATCATCTGTTTCCCACAAAAAACGGAGAGTCGTACCCCGAAATGGTAAAACGTATAAAAGAGTTTTATACCAAATTAACCCGTGAGCCGAAAGAAAATATTGCTATTATAACGCACGCAGGAGTTATTCGTATTTTTAAAAGTATAATTGAGAATAAACCCATTAAAGAGTTGTTTTCAACATTTAAACCCGAATATGGGAGTGTTCTTAAATTAGAAGTTTAATAAATATAATTTGTACTTTTGTTTTATGAATACTAAGAATGAGATAGTTAAAACTAAAATAGCAGAGATTATTCACTCCATCGATGCTACTGCCGAAGTTGTTCTTTTTGGTTCGAAAGCCAGAGGTGATGACACTTCCGACTCAGATTGGGATATTCTGGTTTTAACTAAATATCCGGTTAGTTTGGAAAAAGAACAGGAATTCAGACACAGCTTACTATTTCTTGAACTGGAAGTTGGAGAAGCTTTTTCAACGTTTGTATATTCAAAAAACGAATGGCTAATGCGCCACAGGATTACCCCGTTTTTTAAAAATATTTCTAAAGAAGGGATTCGAATTTGAAAGAGTTTAATAATATCGATTACATCAATTATCGTATTCAGAAAGCAGAAGAAACTTTCGGCGCGGCAAAACAACTCATTTCAAACGGGTTTTGGAACTCATCGATAAACCGCCTCTATTATGCTTGTTTTTATGCAGTTACAGCACTGCTTATAAAAGATAATATTTCTGCAAAATCTCATAACGGAGTAAAAACTCAATTCTTTCAGAATTACATCAAAAACAAAAAAATTGATATTAAATACGGGCAACTCTATTCCGATTTGTTCGACTGGCCACAGAAAGGCGATTACAATGATTTCTTCGATATGTCGGAGAAAGAGGTTACTCCGCTGATAAATCCCGTGGAAGAATTTATTGATACTGTCGTTTCTTTAATAAAGAAATAAATTCGAGGTTACTTTTTACTCTAAAATTTTATGAAAAAATATCGCCCGATAATGTTTGTGGGAACCGGTTCCGATGTTGGGAAAAGCATTATTAATGCAGGTTTCTGCCGTATTTTCAAACAAGACGGATTAAACCCCACACCATTTAAAGCACAAAATATGTCGCTAAACAGTTTCCCCACGCCCGACGGTTTAGAAATTGGCCGTGCACAAGCTGTGCAAGCCGAAGCATGTGGAATTGAGTGCCGTGTTGCAATGAACCCGGTTCTGTTAAAACCCACCGGAGAGACAAATTCGCAGGTTGTACTGAACGGAAAACCATGGGCCAACAAATCGGCAAAAGAGTTTTTTATGGGTACGAATCGCGATTTTCTTTTTTCTGAAGCAATGAAAGCATTCTCGCAACTCGAGGCAGAATTTAACCCAATTGTAATTGAGGGAGCGGGCAGCATTTCGGAAGTAAACCTTTGGGACAAAGACATTACAAACATGCGTGTGGCAGTAGAAAAAAATGCTGCAACCTATTTAATTGCCGACATCGACAAAGGAGGTGTTTTTGGTAGTTTATACGGAACAATGCAACTTTTGCCACCTGCCGAGCGTGCTCAAATAGAAGGAATTATCATCAATA
>JALUZN010000014.1 GCA_027011835.1 Draconibacterium sp.
TTTTGTCTGATTTTGTAAAGATAATTATACTCTATCTCACTGTCAAATATCGTTAATAAATACAGCCTCCTTTTTGTCCACATGAGCAGATGTACTTAAAATTAGCCTCCTTTTTGTCCATTACACCAGCTTTTCGTTCCAATATACATTGTGATTCTGTAAAAAGCTGTAAGGTTTGAGCAAATAAAAGCT
Source organism: Draconibacterium sp. (assembly GCA_027011835.1). Taxonomy (GTDB): domain Bacteria; phylum Bacteroidota; class Bacteroidia; order Bacteroidales; family Prolixibacteraceae; genus Draconibacterium. Next base: position 193 of record JALUZN010000014.1, read on the forward strand.
ATTTAAATGAAGTACGAAAAGTGGTCGTTAGGTTACTACATACTTAAGCAATATGTCCGGTTTGTCGACTGGATAATGCATAATAGAACCATATTAATCGGGTTGAAAAATATTCCCAAAAACAAACCTTTGCTGTTTACGCCCAACCATCAGAATGCACTTAGCGATCCGATGGCAATTTTATTGCATACAAAATATCAACCTGTTTGGTTGGCCCGGGCCGATATTTTTAAAAATAAAACTGCTGCGGCAATTTTGGCATTTCTGAAAATACTGCCGGTTTACCGTATGCGCGACGGAAAAGAAGAGCTCGCAAAAAATAGCGATACTTTTGCACATAGTATTAAGGTGTTGAAAAATAAAAAGGTTCTTGCATTCTTCCCTGAAGCTACGCATACCGGGAAACGACAAATGATTTCGCATAAAAAAGCTGCTCCCCGAATTGCATTTATGGCCGAGGAGCAAACCGAAGGAAACCTCGATATTCAGATTATTCCCATTGGAATTTACTACAGCGACTATTGGAAATTTAACAGCAATCTTATTGTGAAATTTGGAAATCCAATAGCTGTAAACGACTTCCTCGAAGAGTATAATGACAATCAGAATGCGGCAACTTTGTCGTTACGAAACAGGATTCACGAAGAGGTGCAGCCTTTGGTTTTCAACATTCAAAGCAAAAAGTATTATTACGATTTTGAGGAGATTGTAAAGGTTTACGGCAAACATTTTTTGGCACGTCAGAATAAAAAATATTCCATTGTTAAACTTTTTTATTCGAACCAGAAGCTAGCCAATTTACTCGATAACTTGGAAGCAGAAAATGCAGAGGCAGTTGCGCCGCTGATTGAGAAAGTAAATGGATATATTTCGTTACTAAAAAAGCTGAAACTGAGGAGTTGGTTGGTGGAGAATCATAAAAATAATGTACTTCGAATAGTCTTAAACAAAGTAATTTTGTTAATTGGATTGCCGGTCTTTGTTTATGGCTTTTTGTTTAATGCCATCCCGTTTTTTGCCATCGACACGCTAAACCGGAAAAAAATTAAAGACAGGGCATTTTGGAGTTCTTTTGCGTTGGCTCTTGGAATGATTGTTTTTCCCATTGTTTACCTGCTTGAGTTGCTTGCGGTTTCGTCGTTGTTGCCCGGTGTGTGGCTGAAACTTGCATTTCTGGTCAGTTTACCGTTTGCCGGAAAGCTTGCATTCAAGTGGTACATTCTATTTCGTAAAACAGTCGGACATATTCGAATATTATCTCTAAAACTGTTTAAAAAGAGTGTGTACGAAAAGTTAATTTCAACTCAGAAAATGGTTTTCAACGAGCTGGATACGCACCTTCCTGTTTAAGGTTACCGTCTTTTCTTCCTTTTCTGACGGGCTTTAGTACGGGCAAATTTATCTTCGAACGAACGTTTCGACGAAAATTTATTTTTCTTTTTATGAAATGCTCCTTTATAAGTGGGGTCATCTATTTTCTTCTGGCGGTCTATTTCGCGAAGTTGTTGCTGGCTCTCTTTAAATTCGGTTTCTAAAACTTCAACTCCTTCGGGTAAATCCAATAGTTCAATCTCCATCCGAATCAGTTTTTCAATTTTTTGCCAGTGCCACTCATCCGACGGGTCGACCAGTGTAATGGCATCGCCTCTGTTTCCTGCTCGCGCTGTTCTTCCAATTCGGTGAATGTAGTCTTCGTAATCGTTCGGAATATCGAAATTAATGACGTGACTCACTTTGCTTACATCCATTCCGCGTGCCGAAACGTCGGTCGTAATCAATACCCGAACATCGCCACTTTTAAATGCCTGAATGGAATTAATACGTGCATTTTGCCCTTTATTTGAATGAAGAATTCGTATCTCGCCTTCCGTTTTACGTTGAACGACTTTAAAAACTCCCTCTGCATGTTCTTTGGTTTTTACAAAAATCACAACCCTGTAAAACGTCTCTTCATCTTTTAGCAGATTCTCGATTAAGTTTAGTTTAGTACGGTAATTTGGTACGCGGTATGCAATTTGTGTAACCCGTTCAACCGGTGTTGCAGAAGGTGCAATTTCAAGCTTTTCGTAATAGTCTAAAAACTCTTCCGATAATTTTTCAATGCTTTCTGAAAAGGTTGCCGAGAACAGTAGATTTTGGCGTTTCGATGGGATAATTTCCTGTATCTGTTTTAATTGTGGCAAAAATCCGAGGTCTAACATCCGGTCGGCCTCGTCGATAACAAGGTATTTTACTTTTTTAAGTTTTAGGGCGCCGGCTTGGTATAAATCCCACATTCTACCCGGAGTAGCCACTAAAATATCGATTCCGGGTTCCAATAATGCGGCGTGTTTTGTCCAGCCAATGCCACCAAAAACCGCAGCGTGTCGCAATTCCGAAAATGCTGTAAATTCAGCAATATCTTCGCCTACCTGAATGGCTAATTCGCGCGTTGGAACAATAATTACCACACGAGGGTCGACTCCTTCGGGTTTTCGTAGTTTTGTTAAAAGAGGCAAAAGGTAGGCGGCAGTTTTTCCGGTTCCGGTTTGTGCTACACCAACAATGTTTACCCCCGAATTAATTTTTGGTATGGCCTGCTGCTGAATGGGTGTTGGCTCAACAAACCCAATCTCGTTTAACGCTTTTAATATTGATTTGGCTATTTTTAACTCCTCGAATGTTCGTTTCATTTTGCAAAAGTAACAAAATCAATTTATTACCTTAGGGTCTGCTGAAAAACAATTAAACACATAATATCCAGTTAGATATCCTATTTGATACTTTTAAAAGTACAAGATTTTTGGTCTGTTTTATTAAATAATGGTTTGGTAAATTTTTATAAATACCTCATAGACAAAGAATTACAAGACACAAGGCAATTGTTGTAATTAACTAAAAATCAGACCTTTGCGACTTTGTGGCTTTGCGAGAAACAAAAATTTAACGAAGTATTGATTAAAGATGCTTGTATTTATTCATTCTACGATTCGGATATTCTAATAGCTCAGCTGCACATCATATTTGAACCTTATTCAGTTTGAGGTATTTTATATACATCTGCACTTCACAAAGTCCAAATCTGACGCACATCTGAACTTTTCAGCAGACCCTACCTAAGTTTATATATCTGCCCGGGTAAAACAGTAATTGCATTTTTAAATTCCAGATTTAGTAATATGGTTGAAATACGACTTGATGTCAACTCCATTTCTGCCGAAATCTGGTCGATAAAAAGCTCGCCCTCTTTTTGTAAAAGGTCAACTATTTTTTGTTCCTGTTTATCTAGTTCCACAAATAAACTCGATTGGATAATTTTCTCTTTCTCACTGTTTTCCCAGTTCATAAAATACTCCAAATCGTCAATTCCTTCCAGTAATGCAGCGCCACTGTTTTTGATGAGTTGGTTGCATCCTTTCGAATAAATATCGCCGGCACGCCCCGGGAAAGCGAACACATCGCGGTTGTACGATGCGGCAATATCGGCAGTAACCAAAGCTCCACCTTTTTTAGCCGACTCAACTACAATTGTTGCATCGGCAAGTCCTGCAATTATCCGGTTGCGACGTAAAAAATTGGTAGGTTCTATTTTTGTATTACTTATAAAATCGGTAACCAAACCACCGTTTTCAATCATTTTCCTTGCCGTTTCGCGGTGCAACCCCGGATATAAATTATCGAGTCCGTGGCCAACTACGCCAACCGTTGGAATGTTATATTTTAATGCCGATTTGTGCGCCTGAATATCAATCCCATACGCGAGTCCGCTAACCACAAGTATTTTATAATTACGTTCTGCAAATTTTTGTATCAGCGCATCGCAAATCTGTTTCCCGTAGTCGGTTGCATTTCGTGTGCCTACAATGCTTATTACCCGCTGTTCGTTCAGGTTCATCACTCCTTTCGAATAGATTAATATGGGAGCATCGCCACAGCTTTTTAATCGTCTTGGATAATTTTTATCAGTATAAAAATAGGTTGAGATATTATGTTTTTTTATAAACTCGACTTCCTTTTCAGCTCTCCCGAGAACATCGGCATTTTTTATTCGCCGGGCATTAACTTCTCCAATTCCCGGGATTTTCTTTAGAGAGTTTAACGGCTCCGAAAAAACACCTTCCACGCTTCCGGTGTAGGCAATTAAGTTGCGTGCCAAAACTCCTCCAATTCCGGGAACTAACGAGAGAGCTATCTTATATTTTAAATGGCTATCCATTTTGTTGCTTGGGAAATTATTTAACGGTATAAAATATCGTGTAGTGCTTCGCGCATTTTAATTCGGTCGTTAAAGGGAACCGCCGCCAGACTTACCGATTCGTATTCGGCAATGCCGCGTTGAGTTTGAACAATAAACGAAACATCGGAAAGTTTCCCGAAAACTGAATTTTCAAAATTTACTTTCCGCAACAATTCTTGAGGAAATTCTATGGAGTGGTAGTTCGCTTTTCCAAAACTTATGGCTTTGTAATAGCGCAGAACCACACTGTTGTTGTTGGTGCTAAACTCGATAAACTGATAATCGGCAACATGAAAAAAGAGGTACCAAAGCGAAAAAACACCCACGGTAATAAGTGCCGGCAGTGTGTAATCGAGTAAGAAAAGTACGAGTGCTACGAGGGCGATAAGAATGCTCACAATAAAGAAAATACGTTTATATTTTATGGCTTGTTTTTTATTGTTTATATACATTTTGCGTTATTAAATTTCAAAGAAACAGATACGTTATCGGGTTTCAAATTTTCAAAATCAAATTTATTGTAACTTTATCGCAATTTAGCAGCAACTTATGGGAAATTCAAAAATATCATCAAAAATAATTTACAGTCGTTCTGTTGAAAAGGAACTGAAATTGTGGGTGGAGAAGTACCCGGCAGGAAAAGTATTTTTAGCAACAGAAGAAACCGTTGATAAAATCTGGGTGTCTGAATTCGACAATTTCTTAAAATCGAATGGAATAAAAAAAGTGGTAATTCCGGCTGGCGAGAACAATAAAAAAATTGAATCAGTCGCAAAAATCTGGAAATTCTTATCGGAAAACGGTGGCGACCGCAAATCGTTGTTAATAAATATTGGTGGCGGAATGTTAACCGATTTGGCTGGGTTTGCAGCAACTACATTTAAACGCGGAATCGATTTTTTGAATGTGCCAACTACGCTGCTCTCGCAGGTTGATGCATCGGTTGGCGGAAAAACCGGAATTAACTTTAACGGGCTGAAAAACGAAGTGGGAACTTTTAAAGAGCCGGTTGCTGTAATTATAAACACCAATTTTCTGAAAACAATCGACCAACAAAATTTTATTTCGGGATTTGGCGAAATGATTAAACACGGTTTAATTTACAACTCCGAACATTTGAAGGAATTAAAAGAGTTCGACTTTGAAACTATTGATTACAACGCGCTTGAAACAATTATTGGGCATTCGGTAAATGTAAAAGAGTACTTTGTTGCCAACGACCCCACGGAGCAAAACATTAGAAAAGCACTAAACTTCGGGCACACTGCCGGGCACGCTTTCGAAAGTTTGGCCATGCAACAAAAGCGCCCTATTTTACATGGTTACGCAGTGGCTTTCGGAATGATTGTTGAACTTTTTCTCTCTTCGAAAAAATGTAACTTTGCTGTTAATGAGCTAAAAAGCATTACTGAATGGCTCGTAAATATTTATGGGAAATTTGTAATTACGAAGAGCGATTACAACCAACTTTTTGAGTTGATGACACACGATAAAAAAAACGAGCAGGGGAGAATAAACTTTACACTAATTTCTAAAATTGGTGAGATTGAGATTAATAAAGATTGCAATAAAGAGCTAATTTTTGAGGCTTTTGATTTTTATCGTGAGTTATAAAATTATGGTTCGGGGCATTTAATAAATACCTCAGAAATAGAGTATTACAAGGCATAAGGCAATTGTTGTAATTTATTGAAAATAAGATATTTGCGACTTTGCGGCTTTGCGAGAATCAAAAAATTAACGAAGTATTGATAACACTAACTACGGATAAAATCCGGGAAGATTCAGCAACTTATGAAACGAGCATGGTCGACAAAACACAAAAGCTTATGTCTGAATTGTGCATGCGAGTTCCATGGGTCAAGAAATACAATTTTGACTTGTGTGTATATCTGTCTGAATTACAATGTTTTAATTTAATTATATACGAATGAAGTATCAGATTGCAGCAAACAATAAAAACATTACCGGAACAATTAATTTGCCGGCATCGAAAAGCATTAGCAACCGTGCTTTAATTATTAATGCATTGAGCTACAGTCCGTATCCGCTTCGGAATCTGTCGGACAGCGACGACTCGAAAGTTTTAGAGGCTGCACTATTTTCTAACAATAATAAATTCGATATTGGGCACGCCGGAACTGCGATGCGTTTTTTAACAGCATTTTTGGCGAAAATTGTGGGCGAGTGGGAAATTACCGGGTCGGAACGAATGAAGCAGCGTCCCATCTCAATTTTGGTTGATGCACTAAATTCGCTTGGCGCACAAATTACATATAAAGAAGCTGACGGGTTTCCTCCGCTAAAAATTTTGGGTTCGAACCTTACCGGAAAAACACTGGAGTTAGACGGAAGCATTTCGAGCCAGTACATCTCGGCACTGCTTTTAATAGCCCCTACAATTACAAACGGATTGACATTAAAACTGAAGGGTGAAATTACTTCGCGCTCGTATATAAAGCTTACGTTGGAGTTGATGGCAAAATTTGGGATTCAGTACCGGTGGGAGGGAGATGAAATTACAGTAGGCGAGCAACACTATTTTCCAATCGATTTTACCGTAGAAGCCGACTGGTCGGGAGCTTCGTACTGGTACCAGATTTTAGCTCTTGCCGGGCAGGGCGAGATTTTATTGGAGAACCTTCAACTGAATAGTTTACAGGGCGATGCAAATATTGCCGGCTGGTTCGAAGATTTCGGGATTCAATCGGCACAAAAAAAAGAGGGGGTTTTACTTACAAAAAAAGGAGATACCAGCCCCGAAAAAGTTGTAATCGATTTTATTGAAAATCCCGATATTGCACAAACAATGTCCTGTTTGTGTGTTGCCAAAACTATTCCTTTTCATTTTACAGGGTTAAAAACGCTAAAGATAAAAGAGACCGACCGTATTGCCGCACTTCAAAACGAACTGGCAAAATTTGGAGCAACCCTTACCGAGCCGAAACATGGTGAACTGGCGTGGGACGGTAAAATTAATTCAGCATTAAAAGAGGAAAATCCGGTTATTAAAACGTATCACGACCACCGGATGGCACTGGCTTTTGCCCCGATGGCACTGGTAGGTATTTCGTTGCAAATCGAAGATCCGGAGGTGGTAACAAAGTCGTATCCAAAATTCTGGGACGATATTAAAAGTGTTGGATTTGATGTCTCCGAAAAGAAATAGTAATTTTTGTTTAGATTTTAATTTTGAAAGCTGTAAATTACTCACAGGTTCAAAAATATAGAAATAATGAAAAAAATAAAAATTACACTTCTACTGCTTGCCACTGCTTTTGTTGCCGTTTCGCAAACAAAAAATTTTATCGATCAGCCCTATATCGAAACAAATGCAAGGGTTGATACTTCGGTTACTCCCGACGATATTTATTTGGCAATTACCATTTCAGAAAAAGACACAAAAGGTAAAATTTCGGTTGAGAAGTTGGAAACAAAAATGATTGCCCGGTTAAAAGACATTGGGATTGATACCGATAAACAATTGAAAATAACTGACTTGTCGAGCGATTTCAAAAAATATTTTTTAAAGCAGAAAGATGTTTTAAAAGCAAAATCGTACTCGTTGTTGGTTCATACGGGGTTAGATGCCGGTAAAGTACTTGTTGAGCTTGAGGATTTAAATATTTCGAATGTTCGGATCGAACGCACCGAGTATTCGAAAATGGAAGAGCTTACCCTTCGGCTAAAATCGAAAGCTGTTGAAAAAGCAAAACAAGTTGCACTTGCACTTGCAACACCTCTCGGACAGGAGGTTGGAAATGCAATTTATATTTCAGACCAGTCGGGATATGGGAATTATTATGCACAACCGGTAGCGGCAATTCAATTACGAGGAGTGGCAGATAAAAAAGAGTATACTCCTGCCGATATCGAATTTCAAAAAATAAAGGTTGAAAATACAGTTGCTGTAAAATTTGTTTTGAAGTAAATTATTGAGCGAGATTGTTCTTTCATAAATCGTTAGTTCTGAATTAGGTTTACAATTGGGGCTGAATCTTTGTGAAATGTCAACAATTTTGTTTTTACGTTTCCATTTTGGTCTGCAAATTCAAAATGGTATTGAACTCCTTATTTCAGTTTTAGTTTCGGGTATTTGTTTAAATCGTTGGTGGCATTGTTGCCGGCTTTTACGTAGGCCAAATCGAATAATTGCTGGTATTTTTCGGGAACTCTCTTATATTTCATTTGGCAACCAATAAAAAAGGGAGAGAATAACTTTCGCGACAGAATAATATGGGTTATAGTTTAATGAATATTTTACGTTTATATAAATACCAGGCAGGAATAAAATTGAACGCGACAAATAGAAGTGCATATAAAAAAACTTCCCAACTCCATGCTCCAGTTTAGTTGCTGAAAGAGGTTCATAAAGTGGTTGTTTAAGCTACTACCATCGATTTTAATAACATAAAAGAACTGTCGCCAAAGGTCGGATAAAACATAAACGGCAATGGCGTTCGAACCAAAAATAATTCCCGGTTTTGTAAAGCGTGTTCTTCCCAGAATATCGACAAAATAGATGCTTATTGAAAGTATCATGGCAGCCAGTCCCGAAGTAACCATAACAAACGAGCTGGTCCAAATACTTTTGTTAACGGGGAAAATGTAATTCCAAAAGAAACCTATTATAAATGCGAAGAACCCGATTGAAAAGAGTAAAATAACTTTTCGTTCTTTTTGCATATTGTTTAGGATTAAATGGCCTGCTAACATTCCTGTAATTCCGGAAGCAATGGCCGGAAGCGTACTTAAAATCCCTTCAGGGTCCCAAGTTTTTTGCCACATATAACCGGGCAGATATTTACTGTCGACCCAGGCAGCCATATTTACTCCCGGATCTAACATTACAGCATTATGCCCGGGAGTGGGAACAAACGACATTAAAATCCAATATCCTATTAAAAGAATTGCTGCAATTATTGCCTGTGTTTTCCATTTTGTTGTTAAAAACAGAATAGCCACAAAAAAGAAAACAATTGCAATGCGGGGGAGTACGCCAACAAAACGTAACCGGTCGATATCGAAATGGGTGTTCGCAAACCAAAGTAGCAATCCTACTCCATAAATTTTTATTGAACGAAAAACAATTTTCTTTAACATCGGGACGCGAGGCACGCCGGCTTGTAACCGCTTGTTGTAAGCCAAAGCTACCGAAACGCCAACAATAAAAATAAAAAAAGGAAATATTAAATCGGTTGGTGTTAATCCGTTCCACGGTTTGTGTTCGAGCGGCGGATAGATGTAGCTCCAGCTACCCGGATTATTCACCATAACCATAGCAGCAATTGTAAACCCACGAAATGCATCTAACGAGATCAGTCGTTTGTGTTTAATCATTCTAATTTATCGTTTTTGTTTAAAAAAGTCTTGCATTAATTCACTACACTCAATTTCTAAAACGCCACCAACAATCTCTGTTTTGGGGTGCAATACGTTTTTCGCAAATTTTCTATACCCGCGTTTTTCGTCGGAAGCACCAAAAACTACCTTCTTTATTTGTGCCCAACCCAGTGCTCCGGCACACATTGTACAGGGTTCGAGAGTTACGTATAAAGTGCAGTTGTTCAGATATTTTCCACCCATAAGATTGGCGGCGGCAGTAATTGCCTGCATTTCGGCGTGTGCAGTAACATCGTTTAGTGTTTCCGTTAAGTTGTGTGCCCGTGCTATAATTTTTCCTTCCGAAACAATTACCGCACCCACCGGAACTTCTCCTTTATCGTAAGCTAATAACGCTTCCGAAAAAGCTTTTTTCATAAAATACTCATCGTTAAACGGTTCTATCATTGCTGCATGTTTAAGCAACAAAAATATTATTTAAAAAGCTTTTTCAACGAAATTGAAATAAAAAAATGAAACATTCACGATAAAAGATTTCACACAGAAGTATGATTGAGTTAAAGCACTAATTTACTTGTCTTGTGTCTTGATTCTAGTATCTTGAATCTAAATATTAAACAGAATAATTGTTGTAGATAATTAGTTATCGGGAAATACCCGACAAAATTGCTAAAAACTTACTATTTTCGCAGCAAATTAAAATAAGAAACCATGTTTAGAACTCATACATGTGGCGAATTACGAATGGCAGATGTTAACAAGGAAGTTACACTTGCCGGATGGGTGCAGCGAATACGCGACCTAGGAGCCATGACTTTTATTGATTTGCGCGACCGCTATGGAATTACACAGTTGGTGGTTGATGAAGAGACAAGCGAGTTGGTTACAACAAAATTAGCTGAGCTGGGACGCGAGTTTGTTATTCAGGCAAAGGGAACTGTCCGCGAGCGTTCAAGTAAAAACAGCAACATTGAAACAGGGGAGATTGAGATTGCTCTTTCGGAAATTCAGATATTGAATACGGCCGAATTGCCTCCATTTACTATTCAGGACAATACCGACGGAGGCGACGACTTACGTATGAAATATCGCTATCTCGATTTACGAAGAAATACAGTCCGCGAGAATCTTATCTTACGTGCAAAAATGGCGCACGCCGTGCGTTCGTATTTAAACGATAAACAGTTTATTGAAACAGAAACTCCCGTTCTTATTAAATCGACACCGGAAGGAGCACGCGATTTTATTGTTCCTTCGCGAATGAACGAAGGAGAGTTTTATGCTCTTCCTCAGTCGCCGCAAGTTTTTAAGCAACTTTTAATGATTGCCGGTTTCGACCGCTACTACCAAATTGTAAAGTGTTTTCGCGATGAGGATTTACGTGCCGACCGTCAGCCTGAGTTTACTCAAATTGATTGTGAAATGGCTTTTGTAGAACAGAAAGATGTGCTGGAAACTTTTGAGGGGTTGACAAAATATCTTTTTAAAGAAATTCTGAATCTCGAAATTAATGAATTCCCATGGATGCCTTATTCCGAGGCAATGGAAAAATATGGATCGGATAAGCCCGATATTCGTTTCGAAATGTTGATAAACGATATTTCGGAAACGGTAAAAGGGAAGGGATTTGGTGTTTTCGATTCTGCTGAATTTGTAGGAGCGATTTGTGCTCCAAACTGTGCAACGTATTCACGTAAACAGCTCGACCAACTTACAAATTGGGTTAAACGTCCGCAAATTGGTGCAAAAGGATTAATTTATGTAAAATGTAACGACGATGGTAGTTACAAATCATCTGTAGATAAATTCTATTCTCAAGACGATTTAAAACAGTGGGCTGATGCAGTAGGAGCAAAACCTCACGATTTAATTTTAGTAATGTCGGGAGACAGGGATAAAACACTTTCAGCTCTTGGAGAACTCCGGTTGGAAATGGGAAATCAATTGAACCTTCGCAAGAAAAATATTTTCAAGCCGCTTTGGGTTGTGGATTTTCCACTGTTGGAGTGGAACGAAGAAACGGAACGTTTCCATGCAATGCATCACCCGTTTACAGCACCAAAACCCGAAGATGTACACCTGTTAGATACCGACCCCGGGAAAGTTAGGGCAAACGCTTACGACCTTGTTATTAATGGTGTTGAAATTGGTGGAGGTTCGGTTCGAATTTATAACTCGGAGTTGCAATCGACCATGTTCGATAAGTTAGGGTTTACTGCCGAAGAGGCACAGGCTCAGTTTGGATTTTTAATGAATGCATTTAAATATGGGGCACCGCCGCATGCCGGTATTGCTTTTGGTTTCGACCGTCTGATTTCGATGTTTGCCGGGCTCGATTCAATTCGCGACGTTATTGCATTCCCGAAAAATAATTCGGGACGCGACGTGATGATTGATTCTCCTTCACCTGTTGCTCAGGAGCAATTGGATGAGTTGAGTTTAAAACTGAACTTAAAAGGGAAAGAATAATACGTTACAATACCACTTAACGAAAAATAAAAAAGGGAAGCATTTTGCTTCCCTTTTTTATTGTACATATTATAAAATTACCTTTCAACTTTTCTCCTCGATGAATAGTTAATGTGCAACGCAGCAGACTTTCGAAGTTCTTGCTTAATGTCTGTTACAATACCCATTTTTGTATTTTCATCAATTTTCAAAGAAGTAATCATAAATTTTTGTTCTGCTTCATCTCTGGCTTCCCTTTCAGCAATAATGTAATCTTGGATATCTCCAACATTTGCCCATTGGTCGTTTAACTGAATTCGCGGTGCAACTCCAAATACCTTTTGGAATTCTTTCTTAGGTTCACCTACGTAAATATAACTTACCAACGATTTCTTTTCGAGTTTGCTTAACTCGGTTGCCGTTGGCAATTTAATATTAACTAAGAGCGTAACCTCGCGCATTGTTGTACTAACCATAAAGAAGAACAACAGCATGAATACAATATCCGGCAGTGAAGCCGTCGAAATTGGAGGTAACTCTTTTCCTCCCTTTTTTCTAAATTTACTCATATTTTTCCTCCTTATTTTGCTTTTTTCGGTTCAGCTTCTGAGATTCTTGAAGGAATGATCATTTTTATCGCTTTCTGCTGATCTCTTTCAAGGTCAGCATACGATTTGCCAAATTTCGATTTAGCTAAATCTTCCCTCAATTCATTAATGGCACCAACTAATTCATTTTGAACAGCGATATACGTTCCATATTTAGTATCTAAGTCATTACGTAACGAAATTACCCCTTTGGTAACGTTTACCTGTCCAAAGAACGGAACTTCTATTGGTTCTTTTTCAGGTAAATTGTCTTCGTTATTGGGATTGAGCATAAACTCTTTTGCCTTTTCGCGTAAATCATCGATACGAGTAATTTCACCTTCCACTAACAGGTCGTTATTTCTGTTTACCAACACAACAAAAACATTTCGTTCTTTAATTTGCTGGTCGTCTTCAGGTTGTTGTTCCTGCCATTGTGGAAGTCTTCTTTCAAGACCGCTATCAACATCCATCGTAGTTGTTACCAGGAAAAAGATAAGCAACATAAAAGCGATGTCTGCCAATGATGCCGCCGGTACTTCAGGTGTTTTTCTAGCCATAATTAATTTTCCTGTATAATTAAACTACGAATTCTACTGTTTGAATAATTTAAATACAGGAGTTGCAACGATAGCTAAAACTGCTATTGCTAATAAAATATATGTTGCATATAAACCTGTATCTACCATTTTGCACACACTCTCAGTAAGAGTTCCATCGTTAATCATTTTGTCAACTCCTGGAAATTGTGGAATTTCGGGAGAAGCCAATAAGTATGAAACTAAGGCAACTACGCCTAAAAATGCGAGAGATATAATTCCTCCTTTTAATGCTTTCTTATCGGTAAGCGTGTGGTACAATCCTGCAAGGACTGCAGCACCTGCTCCAAAAGCAATTAAAATATAGGCCCATACAATGTTGGTGTCAATCCAACCTCCCATTACTGCATCAGTTTCGTTTTCGCTAATATTTGCAACAAGCGAAATAATTAAAACGGCTGAAATAACGAGTAGAACCCATAATATTATAGTAACTATTTTTCCTATTTTACCCATGGATCTTCTTATTTTTTCATGTTGTATTTAACCAACAAGTCAATTAACGAAATTGATGCATCTTCCATATTGTTAACGATACTGTCAATTTTTGCAACACAATAGTTGTAGAAAATTTGTAGAATAATTGCAACAACAAGACCAGTTACTGTTGTAATCAAGGCTACTTTAATACCACCTGCTACAAGTGCGGGAGAAATATCACCGGCAATCTGAATTGCATCGAAAGCACCAATCATACCAATTACTGTTCCCATGAAACCAAGCATCGGTGCAAGTGCAATAAACAGAGCAATCCAACTAAGTCCTTTTTCTAATAAACCGGCTTGAACACCTCCGTATGAGATAATCGATTTTTCGACTACATCAATGCCATGGTCTGCCCGGTCTAATCCTTGGTAGAAAATACTTGCTACAGGACCGCGAGTGTTACGACAAACTTCTTTTGCAGCATCAACGCCTCCATTTTCTAATGCTTCTTCAACTTTTGCCAATAACTTTTTAGTGTTTGTTGTTGCAAGGTTCAGATAAAGAACTCTTTCAATAGAAAAAGCTAAACCTAAAATAAGAGCCATTAACACTGAAGACATAAATCCTGGACCACCTTCAATAAATTTTTGTTTTAACTGACTGTGCAATGATTTTCCTTCTTCTGCTGCAGCAGCTGCTGCTTCTTCCGGGTCAGCAGTTACATCTTGCTTCACCTGCTCTTGTGTCACTGTTTGTCCTTGTGTAGTTGCCGTATCTTGTGCAACTAAAGGCTTCGATACCATAAAGAATAGTACCCCGAATACTGCTATTAACGCGAATAGTCTTTTCATAACTGATTTCAATTTTTAATTAATAATCTTTTGATTTTGTTTTATTTAATAATGTTCAAATTTCTCAAGTTGTAACAAAAAATGTACCTCTTTTAATATTTTAAAAAGATCTCATTTTTCTCTCTTTCTGCGGAGAGAGAGGGATTCCCCCGAAGGGATCGCTATGCGAGAACCCTCGGTACCTATATAATTTTATTATTTTTTAAAAAATTATATCCATCAATAGTTTTAAAGAACGTTTCCCTTTTCATGGCCTCACCTCTTGTTTCAAATTTTTCGAAATAGAGTAAATTCCATGGTC
>JALUZN010000015.1 GCA_027011835.1 Draconibacterium sp.
TGATTTTCTTTGAGTAAAGGTTTTTATTAATAGTATTCCGTTGCGATAAAAATTATTTCTCATAGATTTTCACAAGTGTTAATACAAATAAAAATTAAAAAAGTGGATACACTTAGTTATAAAACAATTTCGGCAAATAAAGCTACAACAAACAAAGAGTGGGTTGTGGTTGATGCTGAGGGTCTTGTGTTGGGGCGAATGGCGAGTAAAGTTGCCAAAATCCTCAGAGGGAAATATAAAGCATCGTATACGCCGCATGTCGATTGTGGTGATAATGTAATCATTATCAATGCAGAGAAAGTTGTACTTACCGGTAAAAAAATGAGCGATAAAGTTTACATTCGTCATACAGGATACCCGGGAGGTCAGCGTAAACAAACGCCAATCGATATTTTAGCAAAATATCCGGAGCGTTTAGTAGAAAAAGCAGTAAAAGGTATGCTTCCCAAAAACAGACTGGGCAGGAAACTTTATACAAACCTGCATGTAGTAATTGGTGCTGAGCACAAATATGAGGCTCAAAAACCTAAAGTTGTTGATTTAGATACTCTTAAATAAATAAGATGGAAATAGTAAACACAATAGGACGTAGGAAATCAGCAGTAGCTCGCATTTACGTAAGCGAAGGTAAAGGCAATATTACTGTAAACAAAAGGGAACTAAAAGATTATTTTCCTGCAACTACTCTGCAATACATTGTTTTGCAGCCATTAAACCTACTCGAGGTACAAGAAAACTACGATATTAAAGTAAACCTTAACGGAGGTGGACCAAAAGGTCAGGCCGAAGCTTTACGCTTGGCAATCTCTCGTGCATTGGTTGATATCGATTCTGAATCAAGGTCGCAGTTAAAAGCAGCTGGCTTTTTAACCAGAGACCCTCGCGAAGTGGAACGGAAAAAACCAGGACAACCAAAAGCCAGGAAACGTTTCCAATTCTCAAAACGTTAATATTATTTTTAAATTATATGGATCTAAAACGATTGTGACTCCCGATGTAAAATCGGGACTACTCAATGGTTGCTTTTAGGAACATAAAAAAAGTAAACAGATGCCAAGAACAAATTTTCAGGAATTATTAGATGCAGGTGTACATTTTGGACACCTGAAAAGAAAGTGGAATCCAAATATGGAACCATACGTTTTTATGGAGAAAAACGGAATCCACATTATCGACCTCCAAAAAACAATTGTTAAAATTGATGAGGCCGCTGCTGCAATTAAACAAATTGCAAAATCAGGTCGCAGAATTTTATTTGTTGCCACCAAAAAACAAGCAAAAGATTTGGTCTCAGACTTAGTGAAAAACGTTGGAATGCCATACGTTACTGAGCGCTGGCCAGGAGGAATGCTTACAAACTTTCCAACAATTCGTAAAGCAGTTAAAAAAATGATTGCCATCGATAAAATGGCAAACGATCCTAGTTGGACCAACCTTTCGAAACGCGAAAGACTGCAAATTACAAGACAACGTGCTAAACTTGAGAAGATTCTGGGAAGTATCTCAGACTTAACTCGTTTGCCTGCTGCACTTTTTGTAGTTGACGTATTGAAAGAAAAAATTGCTGTTCGCGAAGCAAAACGCCTCGGAATTCCCGTATTTGCAATGGTTGATACAAACTCAAATCCTGAAGATATTGATTTTGTAATTCCTGCAAACGACGATGCTTCTCAATCGATTAAATTAATTGTTGGTATAATGACCGATGCAATTGCCGAAGGATTGAACGAACGCAAATTCGAGAAAGATAAGGAGGAAGCAGATGCTGCTGCAAGCCGAAAAGCTAAAAAACAAGCTAAAGCAGATGCTGAAGCTGCAAAAGAAGCTAAGGCAAAAGAAGCAAAGGAAGCAGAACCCAAATCAGAAGAAAAATAATTAGAAACGGTTAAATAAACCATTTAAAACGAGATTTCATTATGTCTTTTAAAACAGCCGACGTAGTTAAGCTGCGTAAAGCAACTGGTGCAGGGATGATGGATTGTAAAAATGCCCTGAAAGACGCTGAAGGAGACTTCGACAGAGCTCTTGAAATAATCCGCGAAAAAGGAAAACTTATTGCCAATAAACGTGCCGACAGAGAAGCTTCTGAAGGTGTAGTTTTAGCAAAAGTTACCGAAGATAATAAGTTTGGTGCAATGGTAGTTTTGAACTGCGAAACTGATTTTGTTGCTAAAAACGATAATTTTGTTGCATTTGCCGACCGCATTTTAACTGCAGCTATTAATGGCAAAGTTGATTCGTTAGAGGCATTAAAAGCAACTGAATTAGACGGAACTCCGATTGAAACACTGGTAAGTCAGGAAACTGGCGTTATTGGTGAGAAATTAGATCTTCCTTTTTATAAAGTTGTTGAAGCCGAGCAGGTAACTGCTTACATTCACCCCGGAAATAAACTCGCTACTTTAGTGGGTTTTAATAAAGAGGATGTTGCTGCAACAGTTGCAAAAGATATTGCAATGCAAGTTGCAGCAATGGCTCCAATTGCTATCGATAAAGATGCAATTCCACAGGAAACCATTGATAAGGAGATTGAAATTGCAAAAGAGAAATACCGTCAGGAGGGAAAACCTGAGGCAATGTTAGATAAAATTGCACAGGGCTCAATTAATAAGTGGTACAAAGAAGTTACACTTCTTAATCAAACTTATGTGAAAGACGGAAAGATCTCAATTAAAGATTTCTTGAAGCAAAACGACAACGAACTTACAGTTACAGCATTCGAACGTTATACTTTGAATGTATAATTGTAACAGGTAAAAAATAGTTTAGAGCTATCCGTTCATTCGGGTAGCTCTTTTTTTGTAAAAAACTGTCTTATCTTTGTATTCTCAATTCAGATGGATTTTCGTTCCGATATACATCAGGGATTAGCCGAAGATCTTTTGTTTATCTCGAAACGAAGAACTGCGTTATAACAGTTTGTTCCTCTGTTTCGCGATGACATTGAGACGAAAAGCCATTTGGTTTGAGTAGATTAATAATAAACTAAAATTTATGGTAAAATATAAACGAATACTTTTAAAACTGAGCGGC
Source organism: Draconibacterium sp. (assembly GCA_027011835.1). Classification (GTDB taxonomy): domain Bacteria; phylum Bacteroidota; class Bacteroidia; order Bacteroidales; family Prolixibacteraceae; genus Draconibacterium. The sequence goes on from JALUZN010000015.1 coordinate 3,034, forward strand.
GAGTCGCTAATGGGAGAACAGAATTATGGAATAGACACGAACCGTTTAACCGAATATGCAGAGCAAATAACCGAACTTGTAGCCAAAGGCGTACAGGTAGGAATTGTTATTGGAGGCGGAAATATCTTTCGTGGACTAAGTGGTGCTACAAAAGGTTTCGACCGTGTAAAAGGCGATCAAATGGGGATGCTTGCCACAGTAATAAACAGCCTTGCTCTTAATTCGGCTTTGCAGGCAGCAGGAACGAAAACCAAAGTTTTTACATCTATTCGAATGGAGCCGGTGGGCGAGTTTTATTCGAAAGACAAAGCAATTGAAGCACTTGTTAATGGCGAGGTTGCAATTATTTCGGGAGGCACCGGTAACCCCTACTTTACAACTGATACTGCAAGTGCTTTGCGTGGAATAGAAATTGAAGCCGAAATTATGCTGAAAGGAACTCGCGTTGACGGAATATATTCTGCCGATCCGGAAAAGGATTCGAATGCAACAAAGTTCGAAGAGATTAGTTTTGATGAGATTTACAACCGGAATCTTAAAATAATGGATTTAACGGCCACTACGCTTTGTAAAGAAAATAATTTGCGCATTTTGGTATTTAATATGGATAAAAAGGGTAATTTAGAGAAAGTTATAAATGGCGAGAGTATAGGAACCATTGTTCACAATTAATTTTTTTTCAATAGATTTGGTATTATTTTTAATATAAAAGTTCAGGTATTTATTTTTTTTCTATATTTGCTAACAGTTGAATTGAAAAATCAGGCTTAACCTAATGCAAGAAGAAGTAGATTTCATTTTAGAACATACCGAGGAGAAGATGGAAGGTGCAATCGAGCATCTCGGAAAAGAGTTATTGCATATTAGGGCTGGAAAAGCAGCACCATCGATGTTAGATGGTGTAGTGGTTGATTACTACGGAAGTTTGACTCCGTTAAATCAGGTTTCGAACGTAAGCACACCCGATGCGAGAACAATAGCAATTCAACCTTGGGAAAAAGGATTAATTCCTGTTATTGAAAAAGCAATTATGAATGCAAATTTGGGTTTTAATCCCGACAATAACGGAGAAATTATAAGAATAAATATTCCTGTATTAACTGAAGAGCGACGACGCGATTTAGTAAAACAGGTACATCAGGAGGGAGAACATGCAAAAATAAGTATTCGTACAGCTCGTAAAGATGCAAACGATAACTTGAAAAAATTGCAAAAAGACGGATTGTCGGAGGATTTGGAAAAAGATGCCGAAGCCGGGGTTCAAAAATTAACTGATGACTATACAAAGAAAGTTGACGACTTAGTGAAAGCTAAGGAGAAAGATATTATGACGATATAAAAATTGTTTTCTGTTTTCTGAACATTGTTTAATTGTTTTCATGGCTTTGAGGCAGCTTGTAGAAGCTGCCTCTTTTTTTGCCTTTTTCGGCCTAAATTAGGATCACCTTGAAAAGTAGGTGGATTAAAAAATAATTTCATCTTTGCGGTTTAATTATTTTAAAATAACATGACATTGCAACACAATCAATATAAAGCCTTAGTTGAAGCCCTTCTTCCAGAAGATT
>JALUZN010000016.1 GCA_027011835.1 Draconibacterium sp.
GTGTATTCAGCCTCTTTTTTCGTTGTTGTATTCAGTTCTTATTTTTACAAATCTTATCGTTAAAATTTGTAAAAAACGATAACCCAAAACTTTTTGCATGTAGTTTATAAATCGAATTTCTTTAAATTGCAATTTAGTAAAGACAGCATAGTGAGATGGAAAAACTACAGTGGACAAAAGATCTTTTTGGGTCGAAACTGGAAATTCGTCAGGGCGACGAAGCAATTGGGGAAATTAATTGGGAAAATATGGTGAGCTCGAAAGCACAAGCATTAATAAATGGAAGATTGTTTGCGCTTAACCGGGAGTTTTTTCTTTCGAAGCTCGAAATTTTTAATGCTAACGACCATTCGCTTTTGGGAATGGTAATGATAAATATGTTTAATCCGCGCAGCGATGTTGTTATTAACGGAAAACGTTTTGAACTGGAAATTCAAAACTTCTGGCAGTCGCGTTGGTCGTGGAAATTTAATGGCAAAGAGATTATTGTTTTTACATCGAATGAATTTATTACTAAAGATAAAGGCACAATTGAACTCTTATCGGGTTTTACCGACGAGGTGGAAATTTTAATCTTGCTTGGACTTTTTGTGCGCAACCAGTTTATCCTTTTTATGTTGCTGGGAATTACCGTGGCTCTTTTGGTAATTTTATAGTGTCACGGAATATAAAATATTTCTTTTGTTTAACCTTTTTAATTGTTTTTGCAAGCCGCTTATTGTTGTATTCTGTCCGTTCAATCATTAACCTCTACCGTTTGTCTGGAATTGTTTATGGTTGAAATATTAATTATATCTTTGTTAGTATGAGACGGTATAATGCAATTATTATTGATGATGAAATAAATTTGCAGCAAACACTCGAAATTCTAATAAGCCAAAATTGCCCTGAGATTAACATAATAGGTAAAGCACTTTCTGCCGAAGCAGGGCGTGAACTTTTAAAAAACAATCAGGTTGATGTTATTTTTTTAGATATTTCGATGCCAGGAGAAAATGGATTCGATTTTGTTGCCAGCATTCAAAAAGAGAAGTATGCAATAATTTTTGTTACGGCATACGAGGAGTATGCGCTAAAGGCAATAAAAGCCAATGCAATTGATTATTTACTTAAACCTGTAAACCCGGAAGAACTGAGCGATGCAGTTAAGAAAGTAGTTTTTTTCCTCAAATTAAGAAACAGTAAAAAAGAGCTGCAAACTGTTTATAGCGAGTCGCTGAATAATTTTATTTTGCAAATGCAAAAAAATGATGAAGAAATATCACGAATTACGGTAGACGAAAAATTTGGATTCAGAGTTGTTGAATTGGATGCAATCCGGTTTATGGAAGCCGATGGTAATTACACTATTTTTCACCTTTCAAATTTAGAGAAGATAGTATCGAGCAAGTCGTTGGGCGAATATGGGAAAATAATAGATACCGATAAGTTTTTTCGTATTCACAGGTCGACCATAATAAATTTAGACTACCTGAAAGGTTTCTCGAGTTACCAGGGTAACTTTGTTATTTTAGACGACGATACAAAACTTACAATTTCGAGACGTCGTTTTTCCGAATTTCGCGAAGTTGTATCAACACTTGCAAAATCTGTTGATTCGTGAAAAAAATACTCTTTATAATAACTCTTCTATTTATTGTGTTTCAGGTTGTTGAGGCGCAGAACCCGTTTATTACCCACTATACAATATCAAACGGGCTACCATCGAACGATGTGTATTGCTCGTATCAAGACCGAGATGGATTTATGTGGTTTGGAACCCGGGGAGGTGTTGCACAATTCGACGGAAACAACTTCCGGTATTTCACAAAGGAAAACGGGTTAAATATGAGCCCGGTTTTACGTATGAAGGAAGATGTTGAAGGAAGACTTTGGTTTTTAAATTTCGATGGAAGTTTAAATTTTGTGTTTAACAACAAAATACATAACAACGAGAATACTCCTTTTTTAAAAGAGTTAAAAACAAATTTCTATTATGTCGATTTCTTTCAAGACAAAGACTCTACACTCTATTTTTACAATCCGTCAGGCGAAGTATTTGCAGTTAAAAATAACGAATTAGTAGATTATTTTCATTATGTTTTCAACAGAAAAAGATACAACTCAGCCCTCTTGTATCTAAACAAAACAGTTGATGATAGATTTGTTTTATGGTCGGCTGCCGGTTTATTTAAGCTAAAAAATCTGGACGACTCATTAACTCAAATAAAAACTGAATTGTACCCTTTAAAAGTTTTTAAAAAGAACAAATTGGAAAGTATTGTATTGGATCAGCATAACTCTATCAATATTTTCAAGGGGACAAAATTATCGAAAAGTAAAATTCAGAAACTAAGTTCAAGTCTTATAAATTCTATTGCTGTCGACGACCAAAATTATTTGTGGGTTGCATCGTATAACGAGGGTGTTTATTGTTATAAAAACGACAGTATGGTACTCCATCTTCCCATAAAATATACTCAGAATATAGTTTTCGATAATGAGAATAATATTTGGATTGCATCGAACAAAGACGGTGTGTATAAGATTAACCGAGATATTCTAAAATATAAGTTTATTACCAAGAATCAGTTTGAGGGACGAGGAATTACCGATCTGGCCGCATCGAACCAAAATGGGATTTGGGCAACAAACGGCGAAGCACTCTACTATATTCTCAACCAAAAGAGATTCCCAATGAAAATTAATGTCGGGGGCCAGATTTTAGACATTATTTATCAGCTAAAAAACAATTCAATTGTTCTGGGAGGATCGGGACTAAATATGAGCATAATAAAGAATGTAAAAGTTGATGAAGAAAGGAAAAAGATTAAGTTTACATCGTCGGAGAAGTTTAATTTCAGAGTAAAATCTCCGGTTATCGACTCTTCTGAAAATTTCCTCTATTCAGCAATTAATGATTTTTTTATTAAGGTTAACCTCAACAACTTAGATGATACATATATCTTTAAATTTTCGAAAGGACGAATAAATAGTATTTTTATTAATAGAAAAAACGAGCTAATTGTAAATACGGATAACTTTTATTTGTATAAGGACTCAGTTTATTTGGATAAAGATTATCAGCATTTTAACGGGAAGCTTGTTGTTTCTCATTTGGTTATCGATAAAAATAATGAGTTAATGAATTTGCAAAACGACGGGATTTATTTAATAAGAGACTCCGGTTCGTACAACTTATTAGATAGTTATGCATCCTCAATCGATTATCAGGTAAAGAAAATGTTTTATGCCGACTCAACACTATTCTTTTCTACCATGAGAACTGTCTACTATATTTCAAATATTTTTAATGTTATAAAAGGAAAACCCATTCATTTAAGTCGTTTAAATATTGAGTTTAACGATGTTAACGATATTTTCTGCAAAGATAATACACTCTATATTGCATCGGACGACGGGTTGACATTTATTCCGATTGATGAGTGTGTAAATGCATCCGTAAAATTACCGAAACCCTATTTGTATAAAGTTGCATTAAATGATAAAGTGTACGATCTCTCGGCCGGAGTTGTCGAGTTCAAAAATAATAAACGATTAAGCATTGAGTTTTCAAGTTTAAATTACTCTTCAATTCCTTCGAACTATTCGTATAAGCTGGAAGGTGTTGATAAAGACTGGATTAACGGGAACGAAACAAAAGTTGTTTATTTAAACCTTGCACCGGGGGAATATGTTTTTAAAGTAAAATCGCGAAAAAACAGACAAGAATTTAGTAATGTTGTTCAACTCCCAATTATTGTTAATCCAACGCTAATTCAACGTCCGATATCAAAACTTGTTTTATTTCTTTTAATTGTTTTTCTCATTTTCATCATAGTTCGGGGATTTTACCGGCAAAAAATGAAGAAAAAGGAGACCGACTATCTTTTAACTACTCTTGAGAATAAAGCACTTCAGTCGATGATGAATCCTCATTTTATTTTTAATGCTCTGGGGTCTATTCAGGGGTATCTGCTTCAAAATAAATCGGTTGAGGCTGGTACTTATTTGTCGCAGTTTGCACGCTTAATACGCCAAAATATGAACTCGTTAAAGTCGAACTCAATTTGTGTCGACGATGAAATTGACAGGCTAAGAAATTATATTGAACTGGAGAAATTACGAATGAATAACAAATTTGAGTATCAAATTGAGGTAGATGAGAATTTAGACAGTTACGATATTTTTATTCCATCTATGATTATACAACCCTTTGTAGAAAATGCAATCTGGCATGGTATCTCGTCAATGCCCAAAGATGGAAAGCTGAAAATTGTTTTTAATTATTTTGACGAAAAAAGCATTGAAATATTAGTTGAAGATAATGGCATTGGGTTAGCCAACGAACAGAAAAAGAAAAAGAGAGGGAAGGGGTTACATATGGGTGTTGAATTAACCCAAAAGAGGTTGAAATTAATTGGAGATCGACAGGGTGTGGATGCTGCCGGTATTTCGACAAAAGACTTAACCGATTCAGCTGAATTTCCCGGAACTCAAGTACGAATTATAGTTCCAATAATTAGTAGCAACAGCTAAATATTGTTGCTTTCTGAGATTTGATAAAAACCATTTACTAATTATTCTATACCGTTTATTTCGGGTTTTATGCCA
>JALUZN010000017.1 GCA_027011835.1 Draconibacterium sp.
CCTTCGTAATAAGATATTTTTAATTGCCTTTATTTCCGGTATGGCATTACTTGCGTTGAATATTTACGGACTATTTATTCCTTTAGGGAATGCCGATATATATTCGGAGCAACACACGCTTTATAAGAACGATGTGGATAAAAATGCACAATCGTTATTAAATGAAGTTATAAATGAAAAAAAGATTACGAATAGAGAGGAATATTTTAAAAAAGTAGTTTTGGCGGTTAATAAAAATATTGCTCATTATTGGTGGAACGAAGGTAGAGTAAAATACAATTTAACTATTCCGATATACAAAAATTATATTTTATGGTTTAAACATTTTACCGACTCCAGACATTATAAATTTTATGAATTTTGTAATTATAAACGTGCACTAAAAAGGAAGGTTGGTTTATGTAGCCAGCATGCCATAAGTGTTTGTGGCATTTTAGAAGCGAAAAATATTCCTTGTAAAATTGTAGCTTTATACGGGCATGTTGTTGCAATGGCAGAAGTAAAAACAGATAAATATTGGGTTCTCGATGCCGATTATGATGTGATACTGCCATATTCAATTGATGAAATAGAACAAAATCCATCGATAATTATTCCGTATTACAAAGGTAAAATGCCGTACAGTAATTATGCTCTTCAAAAAAATGAAAAAGGTGAGAGTAAAAATGCTTTTGTTAACACAATTAGTTTAGAAAAAATGGTAGATGTTTTTGGCCATGAGGGCAACTATGTTGTGAGTAGTGTGGAAAAGTATTGCGGAGATAAATATTTTTTTGAAGAGATGTCGTTTTATCTAATTTGGATTTTTGCTCTACTTTTAATCTTGCCGTTTGTTATAGTTAATTTATTGAAGATATAACACAATGGGGCACACATTCTAAAAAATTAGAGTATAATAATCTCGGCTCGTTTTACAATCAACCCAAGTTGCAATCCGTTGTTTTGGCTTTAAAAAAAACAAGCACAACAAATCTGGCTTTTACAACCTGCCGGTTGACAGCGAAAATGGGCGGAGCGCTTTATGGTTCAACAATAAGAACAGGAGAATAGAGACAATATTCATAAACCGTGAAAATTAACCAAACAAAATATATCTTTGTGAGACCATTCTCTGAAAATGGTAAATGCAAAACATAAAAAGACACCTGAAAATGAGTTTTAAAATCATTAAAAATTACATCTTATTAAGCGTACTGTTTTTTACAATATCTGCAACTTCGGCACAAGAAAATAATCGCTGGAACATTAATAATAAAGGTGGAATTACCTGGAAAATAGATAATCGTATTCCGCACCACGACCATATTGAAATGAGTGGTAAACAAATTTCGGCGGTGGTTGAATACGGGGTCGAAGCCGATAAATCGTTGTTTATAAAAAGAAGTGTTGTGTGGCCAATGTTACGCACAATTCCGAATAATACACATGCCAGTTTAATCCACATTTTTTCCGACGATGTTATTTCAACGATAAAAATTGACGGAGATTTTATTTCCGAAAAAGTTCAGCAAATTTCGTTAAACGGAACCCTCGAAGTACGCAGTAAAATAGGGAAGAAAATTTTCCTGAAACGAACCCTTTTCCCATCGATTGATAAACCGGTTTTTTGCGAAAATTACCGGATAAAAAATAAGGGGTCGAAAGCTGTTAAGATTGAAATTCCCAAGATTAATAACGTTGTAAAAACAGTAGAGGAAAAAGGTGTTTATGGTGTATATACAATGACTTTTAATGTGAATGGAAGCGGATCTTTTACACTCGAACCCGATAAGACAATCGAGTTTTTTCTAACTATAACAGGCGAAAAACAGGGAGAGAATTATCAGGTTACCGACAACCGAAAAGAGCTGCGAAAGCGAAGAAGTCTTATTCAGCAATTTTGGAATAATCTGGTTTTAGAAACTCCCGATACGGTTTTAAACCGTGGTTTTGCGTTTGCAAAAATCAGGGCTGCCGAAAGTATTTATCAAACCAAGGGAGGTCCTATGCACGGTCCGGGCGGACTTTCGTATTATGCTGCTATTTGGGCAAACGATCAGGCCGAATATGTAAATCCGTTTTTCCCTTATTTGGGCTATAAATACGGAATTGAATCGGCGGTAAATTCGTACAAACATTTTGCCCGCTTTATGAACGATGCATACAAACCAATTCCCAGCTCTATTATTGCCGAGGGTGTAGATGTGTGGAATGGTGCCAAAGACCGTGGTGATGCGGCAATGATTGCATACGGTGCTTCGCGGTTTGCTATGTCGCTGGGCGATTGGAAAACAGCCGAAGAACTGTGGCCGTTAATTGTGTGGACACTCGAATACAACAAACGGAAACTGAATGTTGCGGGTGTTGTGAATTCCGATACCGATGAACTTGAAGGTCGTTTCCCCGCAGGAAATGCAAATCATAGTACTTCGTCGTTGTATTACGATGCACTCATCTCTGCAGCTTATTTGGGCGAATCGTTAAAGAAAGATTCGAAACAAATAACAGCGTACAGAAAGGAAGCCGAAACGTTGCGCGATAATATTGAGAACTATTTTGGAGCGACTGTTATGGGGTTTAAAACGTACCAGTATTACGAACGCAATAAAAAACTGCGTGCCTGGATTTGTATTCCATTAACCATGGGGATTTTCGATAGAAAAGAGGGCACAATCGATGCGCTTTTTTCTCCTGAGTTGTGGACAAAAGACGGTTTAGCCACGGTGAGTGGCGATAAAACTTTCTGGGATCGCGCAACACTATATGCACTGCGTGGTGTCCTTGCTGCCGGCGAAACAAGCCGCGGGATAGATTATTTAAAGTATTATACAAACCGCCGGTTGCTGGGCGAACACGTTCCGTATCCGGTTGAAGCGTACCCCGAAGGCGGACAAAGGCATCTCTCGGCAGAAAGCGGATTGTATTGCAGAATTTATACCGAAGGACTTTTCGGAATTCGCCCTACCGGGCTCAACTCGTTTAATTTAACACCTCGTTTGCCTGGCGATTGGGAAAAAATGAGCTTGCGCAAAGTACATGCTTTTGGCGAAGTTTTCGATATTGAAGTCTCAAAAACCGATACCGGGTTAAATGTTATAGTTTATAACGATGATACCATTTTTAAGAAGTATATATTTAAAGATGGTGAGACAATAAATGTGAAGTTTTAATATCATTAGATTGTTAGACAGTGTCTGCATGAGAACTTAGCTGACAACGTAACTGGTAACGAGGCTGTACCTCGTTCGCAATAACGGCGATATGAATTGAGAATAGTTTAAAATTGTAATAATATGATGCGACTCAAAACAAAATATCTATTTTTTGCATTTATGGCCATTGGAACGTTTATTCCCGGCAACTCGCTATTTGCGCAAGTTAAAATCGGAGTTTTTGCCGATTGCCAGTATTGCAATTGCAATGCTTCGGGCACCCGGTTCTACCGAAACTCGCTCGATAAACTTAACGATTGTATCGATGAATTTAATTCAACCTATGATATCGATTTTATTGTGGGGCTTGGAGATTTAATCGACAACGACTTTTCGAGTTATAAAACGGTAAACTCAATTTTAGAAAAAGCCCATAAAACAGTTTATAATGTAATTGGGAATCACGACTATTCCGTTGAACCACAGTATTATAATGATGTTCCTAAGCAGCTGGGGTTAATACACACGTATTATACGGTTGAGAAAGAAGGGTGGAAGTTTATTTTTCTGAATGGCAACGAAATTACTTTTCAATCAACCGATAAGAGAGTGCTTCGAAAGGCCGACAAAATGGTGGCAAAACTTACCGCTTCCAAAAAACCAAATAACCAAAAGTGGAACGGCGGAATGAGTAAAAAGCAGGTGAGATGGTTAAAAAACGAGTTGAAGAGCAGCGAAAAAGAGAATTTAAAGGTTGTTCTGTTTTGTCATTTCCCAATCGTGTTAAACGAAATGCACTCGTTATGGAATAATGAGGAGATTCTAAAACTGATAAATAAATTCGACTGTGTTAAAGCGTGGATTAACGGCCACGACCACTCGGGCGGTTACATTCAACAAAATGGAATTCATTTTATTACGATGAAAGGAATGGTTGAAACCGAGTCTGAAAATTCCTTTTCCATCATCTCTTTTTCTGAAGAAAATATTAAAATTGATGCGTTTGGGAGGGGAGTGGATAGGAATTTGCCTGTCAGATAATTGGGGTTGAAATATTACTCTTTTTTAAACTTTTAAGCTTATTTATTGTTACTTATTTCGAAGTAGTTAAAGACGAATAAAATTTTCGATTGCGATATATTGATTTTATTTACAATAACTTTTTAGTATTCAACTTAAAAAAACAAACAATGAAACAGAAAATTATTCTATTGAGTTTCCTGCTGGCAGGTATTTTCACCTTGAGTGTGCAGGCACAAAGTCTAAAAATTCCGACTAAAGTTCCTAGTTCAACAACCGACATTCAAACTGCTGTCCCCGATATGAATATTCCGGGACCCGATTTTTCGAAAGACCTGTTAAAAGCTTTAAGCCCGGGAAAAGGACTGGGGATTTCGCCCGATAAATTATTAAAACTAAACAATGGAAACAGCGACTATGTGGG
>JALUZN010000018.1 GCA_027011835.1 Draconibacterium sp.
CCTCATCGGGGAACTGTTCTATAAAGTTAATTAATGACATACTTCTATTTTTATTTCAAAGATAATAATAATTGGGTAAATATACGGGTATTCATATTAAAATATAATGAATCGGCTTTTTTCCTGCCTGAGGTCATTTTTGGGGTTAATCTAAAGTCAGTTCGCAGCGACGGCCTTGGTCGGTGAACCGGAAAACAAGCGATAACGACGTTAAAAAAATCCTGCTGTTTGAGGAGGTTACGACGAGTTCAGGATTTTTAGTCGTTATTGCGTAGCTTTTCCGAGTGAAGCGAACGCAGCCTTGGGCTTTTTGTTTACTTTTTGGGCTAAGCAAAAAAGTAAAATCCGCCCGATAGGGCAAAAGAAACATCATGGCATCTCTCTGACTGGCAACCCAAAAGTTTAAATGCCCCTAAAAATCTATTTAAATTTTGAACCAACCCGAATTATGAAGTGAGCCAAAGTTTGTACCTTTATAAAAAGTGTATTTATGAAACGATATTTTTTATCTCGGGTTTTATACCAATTTAGCTACAAACTGGTATTTGTTTTTCTTCTTTTCATTAGCTGTGTACCGGGTTTTGCTCAAAGTCAACCTGAAGTAAAAATTACCGGGAACTGGAGTGGAAAGCTGGAGCTTCCAACGGTAAAGCTAGAGATAATTTTTAAAATTGTTGCTGATGAAAACGGATTGTTAACGGCAAAAATGGATGTGCCAATGCAGAATGCAAAAGACCTCCCGGTTAGTAAAACCGAAATTAAAAACGATAGCCTGTTTTTAACGGTTGCCGCAATTGGCGGAAGTTATAAAGGAGCATTCGAAACAGATAAAAAAATTACTGGGATATGGCAACAAAACGGAGTAAAACTACCGCTTGTTTTAGAAAAGAACAAACCGGGTGTTAAACGAAACCGACCGCAAACCCCGCAGCCTCCGTTTCCATATATTGTAAAAGAGGTTGAATACATTAATCCTGAATCGGGGCTTAAATTGGCCGGAACACTAACAATTCCAAACAATGCAAAAAGCTGTCCGGCAGTGGTTTTAATCTCCGGTTCGGGGGCACAAGACCGCGACGAAACCATTTTCGAACATAAACCATTTTTAGTAATTGCCAACTATCTGACAAGAAACGGCATTGCTGTTTTGCGTGTCGACGACCGCGGAGTTGGTGGTTCGGAAGGCGATATAAAAAATGCAACCAGCAACGATTTTGCAACCGATGTTTTGGCAGGAGTTAATTTTCTGAAAAACACCGCCGGAATTGATACAACAAAAATTGGTTTGATAGGACACAGCGAGGGCGGATTAATTGCCCCGATTGTTGCTACCCAATCAAACAATATTGCTTTTATTATTTTACTGGCAGGGCCGGGAACTCCGGGAAAACAAATTCTTCTCGACCAGGCAGAATTGTTAAACCGGGCAGCCGGATTAACCGATGCACAGATTGAGCAAAACAGAAAACTTCAAACGGCAATTTTCAATATTCTTTTAACCGAAAAAGATTCGGTTAAACAGGTCGACCGCTTGCAACGAACCCTTTCGAACGGTATGTACCCGATGTTGAACGACGAACAAAAAAAGCTGATTGACACAAAAGTTGCCGGAATAAACAATGCGTGGTTTAAGTTCTTTCTTGCTTACAATCCCTATCCAACTTTAACAAAAGTTACCTGCCCCGTGCTGGCACTTGCCGGCGAAAAAGATTTGCAGGTGCCTCCGAAAACCAATCTTGAAGCCATTAAAAAAGCTCTTGCCGAAGGGGGAAATAAAAATGTAGAAACAAAAGAACTTCAGAACCTGAACCATCTTTTTCAGAATTGTAAAACAGGGGCAGTTGCCGAATATGCCGAGATTGAAGAGACCATATCGCCCGGGGTCTTGGAAATTATTAAGGCCTGGATTTGGGATATTGAATAGGCGATAAAACGATGGTATTATTTTATAATCCGGTAAAACCCGTCGGTGGTTTTTACCCCTAAATTGCCGGTGTGCAGCCACCCGTCTTTGTCGATAATCATTTCGCTAGCTTTCCGATTTTTGTAGTACCCTTTCATTACATTGTATCCACGGCAACAAATTTCGCCCTGCTCTTCAGCATCGCACAGCTCTCCCGTTTTGGTGTTTACAATTTTTACCTCAACATTGGGCAGTTCGAAACCTATTGTTGTTGTGTGGGTTTTAATCGGGTTGTGTGGGCGCGTGGCAGTTATTCCTCCCGACGATTCCGTTGTTCCGTAAACCGTAATTAAATCTTTCAGGTGCATTTTGGCCTGCACATTGTTAACCACTTTTTCTTCTGAATTTGAGTTGAATAAAATGCCGGCTCGCAATGAGGTTAATTTAAACGAGTTAAATTCAGGCAAACTCATTATTTCGTTAAACAATTCGGAAGTGCCGTAAATTGCCGTACATTTTTCCGATTCCATCGATACCAGAATTTGATAAGTGGTAAAATCTTCGGCAAAAACTAATGTGGCTCCGTGTGCAACAACCGAGCAAAGTCCAAGCACATTTCCCCTTACTTCGGAGAGTGGGAGAGATAGTAACAGCCGTTCTGCCGACGTATATTTCATACACTCGCCAACCGAATGGCCACTGTTTAAAACCGATTGGTGCGAAAGCATCGCTCCCAAAAAAGTTTCTCCCGAACGGGTGTACTGAATGGTTGCAACATTGTGGCAGTCTACACTGCTTTTTGCACTTTCAAGCTCTATCTCGTCGATATGGCTGCCCAGCAAAATAAGTTCGGCAGTGTTGTACATTCCCCGCTGTTTTTTCTGCCCTATAAAAACTACATTTCTTAATTTGGGGAAGTGCTTTGAATTTAACCTTTCCCGTGCATTGGTTTTTATTGTTGGAATGAGCCGGTGAATTATTTCGGCAAAATTGCCGGTTGAAACGTCATCGGATAAAAACAGAGAATGAATATCGGCGTCTTTTAAAACAAACTCCAGTTCAGTTAGATTGTATGTAGGTTTTACGGGCACCAAAACTGCTCCTATTTTTGCCGATGCAAAGAAGAGGGTTGTCCAGTCGGGAACATTCTTCGCCCAAATTGCAATTTTATTTCCCGGTTGAACTCCAAGGTAAAGCAACCCTTTCGCCAGACTGTTTACCCGCTTGTTAAACCGGCTGTATGTAAATCGCAAATCGCGGTCGGGGTAAACCATAAACTCTGTATCGGGTGTTTCGAAAGCCCATTTTTCAAGAATTTCTCCCAAAGAATAATTTAGTAACTGCATCGACTTTTTATTAAAAGAATGAGAATGGCAAAAGCCAAATTTTATATCGGGGTATAAACAACGGCCAATAGTTTTGCCGTTTCGGTTCCGGCAGCGTGTACATTATGGGCGACCACCGAGTCGAGATAAATGCTGTCGCCTTCGCTTAAAGTATAAACATCTTTCCCGTAATTTATCTCAATTTTTCCTTTAAAAACAAAAATAAACTCTTCTCCTTCGTGTGTCGAAAGTTTATAGTCCGACTCTTTTTGTGGTTCTATTTCAACAATAAACGGGTCCATGTGGCGTCCGGCTTTATCGGGTGCCAGCGAAAAAAAGTTAAGGTGTTCTCTGTTTTTTTCGTTTTTTGTTGAGAAACTCAGTGCTGTTTTCTCGTTGCCCGAACGAACGATTACAGGTCCGGGTTGCTCCTGCCCATCGAGAAAAGTTCCAAGCCGTACGCCCAAAGCTCTCGATATTTTAATTAGATGCCCCAGCGACGGAACCGTCCCTTCCTTTTCAATTCTTTCTAATTGCGATACCTCTAAGTTTGCACTTAAGGCGAGTTCGTCAATCGAGATTTGCCTGAACTCGCGAAACTTTTTAATCTTTATCCCGATACTATTATTTTGTTTCATAAGTGGAATGAATTTACAAACCCGTTTCTACAAATGTATTAAGATGAATGAAGAGATAAAAATGATATGGGATAAAAAACAAAAAAGGTGCTCATGAGCACCTTTTTTGAATCGTATTAATATCTGAATTTTATATCCATCGAATGTATTTAAAGTCTTGTCTGTGTGGAAGATTTTCGTTTTTTGCAAACAATCTGAAACTGTAATTGTAGGCACCCGGATGATTTGGTTTAACAATAGTTGCATATTTACAAATGGAGCCTTCACAGCTTTCTACATTAAATTCGAGTGTATCTACAATTCTTGCAGGTTTATCGGTGCCATTTTCGGTTATTACCACTTCAACACCAATTTCATCGCTCGAAAGTCCTTTTAAATCGAGGGTAATATAAACCGGGTATTTTTGCCCCATTACCATTTTGTTTATTATCCCATCAGAGAATTCGATGTTTTTTACTTCAATTTCATTCCATTTCGAGCTCACTTTAATTTTCCATTCGGCCAGCTCTTTTGCCAGCTTAAAGTCGTTGGATACTATTTTCTGAGCTCTTTCGAATTGTGGATTGTAATAGCGATCCTGATAATCGCGAATCATACGGGCAGTGGTAAAATGTGGTGCTACCTCGGCCAGCGTATTTTTAATGAATCCCACCCACTTCTCCGGAACTTTTTCTGTGTTCCGGTCGTAGAATGCCTCCACAACTTCCTCTTCAATAATGTTATAAATAGTATCGGCATCCAGTTCGTCCTGAAACTCCTGAACATCGTAAGTACGTTCGGCAGGAAGTGCCCATCCGGCGTTCTTTTTATATCCTTCAACCCACCAACCGTCGAGAACCGAAAAGTGAAGGGTTCCGTTCATTACTCCTTTTTCGCCGCTGGTTCCCGATGCTTCGAGCGGGCGTGTTGGTGTGTTTAACCATACATCAACTCCTTGCAGTAACATTTTTGCAAGGTTAATATCGTAGTTTTGAACAAACAATATTTTGCCTCTGAACTCGGGGCGTTTAGAAATTTCAACAATATATTTTATTAAATCCTGTCCCGCTTTGTCGGCTGGGTGTGCTTTTCCGGCAAAGATAAATTGAACGGGGCGTTTTGGATTATTTACAATTTTTGCCAATCTGTCGAGGTCGCGAAACAGGAGTGTTCCCCGTTTGTAGGTGGCAAACCTTCGTGCAAATCCAATAGTAAGCGCATTTGGATCTAATTTTCCCAAAACATCGGAAATCAGTTTTGGATTTTCGTGACGCTTAATCCAGTTGTCGGAAAAACGTTGTTTTATGTAATCGATTAATTTTAACCGGAGCTTTTTACGGAGTTCCCAAATTTCAGCATCGGGTACATTGTAAATGTTTTTCCATGCTTCGAAATCCAATTGCGAAAGTGGGAAGTTCTCTCCAAAATATTTTTTATGAATATTTTTCCATTCCTGAGCTGTCCACGTAGAGTAATGAACTCCGTTTGTAACATAACCAATCTCCAGCTCTTCCTCTAAAAACCCCGGATACAGTTGTTTGAAAACATTTTTACTAACGTCGCCGTGCAGCATACTAACGCCATTAATTCCTTGCGATAAGTTTGCTGCAAGGTAGCTCATATTAAAATGATCTTCGTTTTTATTTGCTTTTCCCAGCATATCGAACTCTTCCCATCTCAATCCTAATTTACTGGGGAAAAAGTCCATATAGTATCGAAACAGGTCGTTATGAAACGAATCGTGTCCGGCAGGAACGGGTGTGTGTGTGGTAAAAACGGTTGAGGCACGCACTACTTCTTTTGCTTCTGCAAAAGTAAGGTTGTTTCGTTCTACCAATCCGGCAATTCGCTCAATACCAATAAATGCAGCATGTCCTTCGTTGCAGTGGTACACGTCTGATTGATAGCCAAGTTTTTCCAATGCTTTTATTCCTCCCAGTCCGAGAAGAATCTCCTGTTTTAACCGGTTTTCGTTGTCGCCACCATATAAATGGTGAGTTACTACTCTGTCTTGTTCCTGATTTTCAACACAATCGGCATCGAGCAGGTAGAGTTTTATATGGCCAATGTTTGCCTGCCAAACTCTTGCAAGTAGTTTTCTACTTGGGAAATCGACCTCAACACTAATCCAGTTTCCATCGTTATCTAAAGCCGGCTGAACGGGAATTTTTGAAAAGTGCTGTGCTTCGTAATTGGCCATCTGTTCGCCATGAAGGTTCAGGTTTTGTTTAAAATATCCGTAGCGGTAAAGCAGTCCTACGGCAACTAAATTTACTTTCGAGTCGCTTGCTTCTTTCAGGTAGTCGCCGGCAAGAATTCCAAGTCCTCCCGAGAAAATTTTCAGACTGTCGTGCAACCCATATTCCATACTGAAATAGGCAATTTGCGGCCCATCTAAATTTTTTCGCTCGTCGAGGTATGTATTTAAGAGATGGTTTACATGGTGCATTTTTGCTATAAACTGCTCGTCGCTCTCCAACTCTTTAAAGCGTGCGTAACTAACTTTTTCTAATAACACAACCGGATTGTGCTCTGTCTCTTCCCAAATCTTTGTGTCAATCGACTGAAACAAATCCCGGGCTTCGCTGTTCCAAACCCACCAAATGTTTTTCGATAATTCGCGTAACGGATTTAAACTCTCGGGGAGTTTCGACTCAACAATAATTTTCTTCCAAACGGGCTCTTCCACGTTTGCAGGGTGTATAAACTTTATTTTTTCTGAACTCATAATTTCTTTTTTAAAATTTTCGTTTGTTAACAAAAGTTCGTCGTATTCTTTGTTGATTGTGTTGGTAGTTAATGGAATACGAGAACTTATTTAGTTGTAATAAATAACGATAGTATGGTAATTACTTTTTATCGTATTTCTCATATCTAAAAATCTATTGATAAAACGAGATGCAAAAGTACATTTATTACTCACAATAAATAAAAATTGATACCGTATCGACTTGAAAATAACAATAACTATAAACAACAAATATTGTTTATGAAAAACTCTATTTTTTTAATCGTTTTCTTTTTAGTTTTTTTAAATCGGCTTCCAGCTTTTTAATCTTCTCTTCTTTAAGTGCAATTGTTTTCTGAAGTGCTGCCATCTCTTTTTCCACTTTCCCTTCGGGAATAAGTGCATCGAGCCGCAGTTTAAAATCGCTTAAAACATTCATGTAATTAATAAATGCTTCGTAGGGCGAGTCGAAAGGATTAAAGTAGCTGTGTACTTCGCCATCGGAGAAATATTTGGTTGACATATAATAAAAGTGGTCGGAAACTTGCAGGTAGTTCCAATCTTTTATCAATTTCAAATCGGTGCATTTTCCCATTCTTTCTTTTAGCTCGTATAATTTTTCGAATGCCTCTTTTTGCATTTTATTTCCAAGCCACGCTGTTAAATCGCGTTCTTCGTCGGCCCACGAAATCGGACTTGGAACACTAACAACCGAAACGGGCTGCAGCTCGTCGACCACTTCGGCTGGTGTTGCAAATTTCAGTGCTTTGTTTTCGATAACTTTTTTCGAAAATGCTTCAAGGAAATCGAAAATGCCACTCTCTTTGGGTTGCCTTTCGCCAAACGATTCGTAACTAAAAAACAGGTTTATAACCTCTTCGTTGGGCTTGGTACTTTCAATACGGTTAATAAATTTATCGGCTGTTAATGGATAGTCGGGCAGGTTTGTGTCGGAAAACCGGAACGAAATATCGTCGCTTAATTTAAAGTTTCTCATTAAAATTTTCAGCCGGTTATTTATTGCATTTACATACAAAAAGTTAGGACTTTTCCAGCCGAGTACATGTTTTGCCCCTTCGGTAAGCATGGCTTTGTAGCCCATTCGCGCAATTTCGGCACCCAGTTCATCCGAGTAAATCATTTCTGTATTTCTGAAAACTCGTGGTTTTTGCCCGAAGAGTTCAATTATTTTTTGGTCGTGTAATTTTACCTGACGTTCAAAAATGTCGCTGTCTTTTAACGATGCCAGCGAGTGCGAATAGGTTTCTGCCAAAAACTCAACACATCCTGTTTTTGCCAATTTCTGAAACGATTCTATTACTTCGGGGGCGTACAATGCAAACTGTTCGAGTGCCAGCCCGGTAATGGAAAAGGCCACTTTAAATTTCCCTTCCAATTCGTCGACCAACTTTAACAGCAGCTCGTTTGTGGGCAAATAACTTCTCTCCGCAATTCGCTTCATTATTGTTTCGTTGGTATAATCGTCGTAATAGTAGTGGTCGTTACCAATGTCGAAAAACCTGTACCGTCGATGCCGGAAAGGTTGATGAACCTGAAAAAACAGACAAACTGATTTCATTTTGAATTGAGATTTATATTGTTTAGTAACAGTTTCATTCGTTGTTTTGTTTTATTTCTATTTACCAATAACCGATTTGTAAATGTTGGATACTTTTTGTGCCGAGTTTATCCATTTTAAATTATCTACTTCTGTTTTTCCTTCTGCTTTAAAATGTTTCGACAGAGCTTGATAATTTAATAAACCATGAATTGCATCGGCCATTGCATAGGTGTCCCAGAAATCGACTTTAATGGCATTTTTTATAATTTCGGAAACGCCCGATTGATTTGAGATGATTACCGGAACTTTCGACTGCATGGCTTCCAGAGGGACAATCCCAAAAGGTTCGGAAACCGACGGCATAACAAATACGTCGGTTAGTTCGAACAGATGATGCACGTTGTTCTCGTCGAGAAATCCGGTAAAGTGAAAGCGGTCGGAAATGCCCAATTCGGCTGTTCGGGCAATCATTGCATTCATCATGTCGCCACTGCCGGCCATAATAAACCTAACGTTATGTAGCTTTTTAAGTACCAGGTTTGCTGCTTCAATAAAATACTCGGGGCCTTTTTGATGCGTAATCCGACCTAAAAAAGTTACAATTTTTTCGTCGGTTTGTTTGGGGCGAACTGCTGAGTTTTTTTTAAAAAGAGGTTCAACAGCATTGTAAACGGTGGTTACTTTTTGCGGAGGAATACCATATTTTTCGATTACAGTTTTTTTTGTGAAGTTGCTTACTGTAATTACTTTATCGGCCTGTTCCATTCCTTCGCGCTCTATTGCATAAATTTTATTGTTAATGTTGTCGCCACTCCGGTCGAACTCGGTTGCATGTACATGTACAACAAGTGGTTTCCCCGAAATGGCTTTTGCTGCAATCCCGGCCGGGTAAGCTAACCAGTCGTGTGCATGAATAATATCGAACTCCGAATTTTTAGCCAGCACTTCCGAAACGGCTGCATAATTGTAAATCTCCTCGAAAAGATTTCCTCCGTAATTTCCGCTAAAATTAATTTTATACCCTTCGTCGGTTTTTATAAAACGGAGTTTCTTTGAATATTTCCCGCTTTTTAGTTCCCAGAATTCATCTTCGTCGATGTATGGAATTAAAGGAGAATCGACTTCGTAATAATCTATTTTTTTTTGAATTGAATTAAACTGAACTTCGGTTTTTGCAATAGGAATGTTGTTTGCTCCAATTAATTGCATGGCCGACTGGTCTTCGTCGCCAAAAGCTTTTGGCACTACAAAAGTAACATCAATGTTGTTTAGCCCGGCCAGTCCTTTTGTCAAGCCGTAGCAGGCAGTACCAAGTCCTCCCGAAATATGCGGAGGGAATTCCCATCCAAACATTAATACTTTCATTGTGTTCCTTTTTTATTCTGAAAAAACTAGTTTTTATAATCTTCGATTAACTGTGTTGCATAAATAACTCCGGCGACGTTCCACGCCTGCGAAATGGCTCCCTTTGCGCGGTGTGGCGGATTGCCGTTGTATGTTTCCGAAATGGTTCCAATGCCATGTTCGGCCAGCTCTTCTTCGAACCCTTCAATAATACGGGTTACAAAAGTCAGCCCGCCCTGTTTGTGAATTTTTAAATATCCTTCAACAAAAAACTGAATTAACCACGGCCAAACAGCACCATTGTGCATTGCCGATTCGCGCTCGGCAGCACCGCCTTCAACCACGCCTTTATAGCGAATATGGTCGGGCGAAAGCGTACGCAGCCCGCGTTTTGTCAGCAATTTCTTTTTGGCAACACTCAGAACCATTTTTTGCTGCTCTTTGGTTAGCGGCGAGTAGTCGAGTGCAGTTGCAATAACCATATTCGGACGAACCGACCAGTCGGCAACGCCTTGTGTAACCAGGTCGGCAAGGTGCTCGTGCCCTTCGTTCCAAAATGTTTGATTAAATGCTGTGCCTACTTTTTTCACCCAACCTTTCCACTGTTCAATAAATTGTTCGTCGCCAACCATATCGGCAATATCGAGGGCAAAACAGATGGCGTTAAACCAAAGTGCATTTATTTCCACCGGCATTCCTTCGCGTTTTGTAACCGGCATTCCGTTTGCATAGGCGTTCATCCAGGTAAGTGCCGTTTTCTCTTTTCCGACATAAATTAACCCGGCTTTTGTTATGTGAATTCCCGGCGATTTAGACTGTATAAACGAATTAAAAACAGCTTTAATTACATGCCCGTAATTTCGCCAAATCTCCTTTGGTTTTTGGTGAACTTTAAAATATTGCTGAATAGCCCAAATGTACCACAGCGACGAGTCGGCAGAGTTAAACTGAGGATTCTCGGAATAGATATTTTCGGGGAAAAGGCCGTTTTTTAAAAAAGGCGAATAGGTATTTAGAACTTTTTTAAAGATGGAAACATCGTTTAATGCAATGGCAATTCCGGGTAACGAAATCAATGCTTGCCGGGTAATGCAATTGTACCATGGAAATCCGGCAATAATATTTGTACTCGTTTTTTTACGGATTACAAATTGAGTGGCGGCATTTTTTAGCGAGCTCATAAAATCGAGTTGCTCGCTACGTTTTTTCAGCTCCTTTGTAAACCGTTGTTTTAACGAAACCGGCCTTGTCTCTTTTGTTCCTGCAGCAAATATTATCGATTCGCCTTTTTTTATGGTTACTTCGAAATACCCCGGAACCAGCAGGTCTTCAAGATAATCGTATCCGCGGTTTAATTCTTTTAAATACTCAACATTGTAGTACCAGTCGGGAGCATGAACATATTCGACCTTTTTGTTAAACTGCATAAAAAGTTTGGGAAATCCGTCGTACAACCTCATACTAATGCCGTTGTTTGCTGTTGTGTATTTTGTATTTGCAAACATATTTGCTTTGCTGAGGTGGTGAATATTTCGAAATGCGAGAAACGGTTTAAACCGCAAAGTTGTTGGCAATTGGGCCTCTTCTAATGTGTAGCGAACCAATACCTGTTCCTCGTTTTCAACAAGAATCCGCTCTTTTGTTAGTACAGCGCCTCCAACGCGGAAGGTTGTTTTTGGAATCTTTTCGACTACAATGTCGCGAATATATTTATGCCCTTTGGGATTGTACGTTCCTCCCCGGTAGCGATGAATTCCCAGATTAAACTCCGCTCCGTTTTGAATTATTGTTTCGTCGAGAGCCGAGAGAAGCACATGTTTTTCGTTGCCAAAGTTTTCGATGGGGCACACCAATAATCCATGATATTTGCGGGTATTGCATCCGGCTAAAGTTGTGCTGCTGTACGACCCTGCACGGTTTGAACGAATGACCTCTTTGGGTAACGAGTATTCTAAATTAATTAATTGTTCTTTATCGAATTTAATGTAACTCATGGTTTCAATACTTTATATTGAAGTATTCAGGTTAAGTAATTATTCCCTTTCAAAGTTAAACTTTCAATTGATTTTGTAATGCCTCTTTTTCGTTAATAAAGTTGAAAAACGGATATTTTTTTTCAATCATTTCAAGTTTCGATAATTGCTTTCGTACAAAATCCTGATGTTCTTTTGTATGAATGTTAAACGGTCGGTGAAGGGTTGAGGCTACAATTTTTTGAACTTTTTTTGAGATTTTTTGGCTCTCTTCTAAAATGAATGCTGCCTCAAATTTCTCCCAAATGTGTTGAATGGCCACATCGGAAAGATGAATCATGTCGGGAGCATAAAAACGGTAGTCGCGCAATTCGTCCATCACAATTTCGTACGACGGGAAATAGGCACAACTATCGATATTGCTTTTTATAATCCGGTCGATGGCAAGTGAAAGTGTGGCTTTACTGCGCTGATTTTCAGTGGCCCCGTCTTTCCAGTGCCGGATTGGACTAACGGTAAAAATAACTTTTAATGCGGGGTTAATCTTTTTAATATCAGTTAGTAATTTCTCATATTCCTTAACAATCTCATCCACCGACAGGCGAACCCGTTCGAACTCTTTTGCCGGAATTTTATGGCAGTTCGAAACCGTTTTCCCGGTTGCTTTGTATTTGTAAACCCACGCTGTACCGAAAGTGATAAAAAGAAAGTTGGCATTTTTTAGGTACTCTGCCGAAGATTCAATTCTATTATTAATTGTTTGCAGTGTTGCGTTTTTATCGGCCAACGAGAATTTCCCGTGGTGGTAAAAGCTGTGCCATAAACCGTTGTATTGAATTAAATCGTTGCCGGTGAACTCTTTTTTGTTCAGTAAAATTTTTATCCCGTTTGCCACCGAAAGCGGGTTGTATAAAATTCCAAACGGATTAATATCGACGTTGTATTTTAATGCAGCCATTTTATTGCCCACGTTTTCGGTAAAACACGAACCCATAAAAATGTTCTGTTTTGAATATCCGGTTTTCCATTCGAATTTTGGTATATCAACTATTGTCTGAAATTTTAAATTGGTCATCTGTTAATCTAATTTTTTATTCTGTTCTGGTGTGCGATTGCCACATAGCGACCCCTTTGGGGCATTGCGTTCCGTAAAATTAAACCACACGATGCCTCAAAGGGAGTGTCGGGCACTGTTGTTATTCAATTAGTTTATTATCGTTTTTAAATATCTCAATTATTCTGCTATTGTTTCTGTTATCTGGTATTGCTTGTCCTTCAATAGTTCCAGGGTACCCTAAACGAACTGTAATTTTGTTACCACTACTTGTCATTAAAGGGTCTATCACAATCCAGTCGCAAATAGCCGACGAAAGGCTTGGCCAAAAATATCCTGAATAGATAAGCACTCCGTTTGCTTTAACTGCAAAAGCAGCTCCAAAAACAGAGTGTTCCATATTGTAAATGGTGTTTTTAGCCTTATCTGAAAGCACAAAAGTGTAATTTGTTGAATCATACGAGATAAAATCAGAATAGTGTATTAGGGGAGAGGCTTGCGTTTTAATTGTTGTTTCATCAATTTGACATGAATTCTCAATCTTTGAGTATGAGTCTACGAGATATAATTCGACTTTACCGTTTGAATTAATATCATCTTTTTTGCATCCGGAAGTTAGAATACTTAAAATTCCAATAATTGCGTAGGTAAAAATTTTTCGTTTCATTGTTTTCGGGTATAAAATAATTGTTTCATAATTATGATGACATTTTTCAATTATAGGTTGCGTTGTTTGTACCGAACTTAAATATATTTAGCTATCATCAATTTTAACAAAATCTCTTGCTGGTGCGCGATTGCCACATAGCGATCTCTTTGGAGCATCGCGTTCCGATTATGTATTATTCAAAAACTACTAGTTTAGAAAATTGCTTGTCACCAGCTTTTATTTTTGTGATGTAAGTCCCTCTTTTTGTCTGTTTTGTATTTAAATTTAATGTGTTTGAAACGGATACACCTTCCAGGATAGTTTGTCCACTTAAATTAATAATCGAATAGCTGAACCCGTTTTCAGAAGGAAGATAAATTGTTATTTTTCCATTACTCGGGTTTGGATATATTTCCAGTTCTTCACTGTTTATAAATAAATCTGCCGATACAGGTCGCTGTATAAAATTGTAATCGACATCTACAATGGTTTCGAAAAGTAGTGTATTCAGCATCGATTTCATCTGGAATCTAATTTGGTCGAATGAGGCAGGTTCGGTAAATGAAATATAGTCATTTCCCGAACCACTGTTCTCGGAATATATTTTAACTTCTGCTGAACTTGATCCTGTTTTGAGTTTACCGTCTTTCAATGGGCGTGCAAAAATCTTTACATCTCCAAATGGTTTTTTATAGTCGAAAGTAAACTTTAACGTATCAACTGTGTGGATTGTATCGGGTGAAGCGGGAGTGAAAACAATATTGTCGATTGAATAAGCGGATGAGTCGAGAGAAAAAGAGAAATGTACATCTTCGCTATGTTCGTGTAGAACAATGCCGTTAAGAGACTTTATTATAAATTTTACTTTATAAACAATGGCATTGCCGCTATAAGTAAAGTATGAATCTCCGCTTCCATCATTGTCGGAATAAACTCCGGAGCCGTCAGTCCCGGCGTTTCCATTACCTTCGCTTTTATATGGTTGTACATAAATTCGTATGTCGCCATACGGTTTCGAATAGTCGAATGTAACATTTACCTTTTCGTTAGCAAGTAATGAGCCTGGCGAGGTGGGATTAAAAACCACATTCGAAATTGAATAGTCTCTGTCAGCCTCATTGGAAAATCCATAATAAACTTTTTTAAATACTTCAACAATTGTATCGTTTGTGGCAGCATCGATAAATTGAAACCTGATATTATCGACTGTGGCAAGTGTGTCAATCTTAATAAATCCGGTTCCGGTTCCGGTTGTGTCGGTATAAGTTGGCGATGGCGAGGTTGTTTGTTTACTAACAACTTTTTTGTCGCTCATGGCAGTTGTTACAATTTTTAAATTGAAATTTTGTGGTATTTTATAGTTGAATGAGAAATTTAAAGAGTCGCCAATTCCCAACGAAGCTGGAGAAGCTGGATGAATATCGAGGTCTGTTATCTCGAATCCAAGATATGTAAAATCAACCGTAAATGTTGTATCATAAAGTTTTGTGCCGTCAACGTCCTTAATGTAAAAACCAACGGATGTAACTTTTGCTCCGTTGTTGTACACAAAAAAGTTCTCTCCACTTCCGTTATTGTCTTTGTAAGTGGGCGAACCACTCCAGGCTGCGCTACCTATTGCATAACTGGTTCTTGGATAGGAATAAATCCGAACATCTCCACCGGGTTTTGTATAATTGAATGTGAAATACACTCTTTCGTTGGGCATAAGTG
>JALUZN010000019.1 GCA_027011835.1 Draconibacterium sp.
TGCCGACGAGCCTGCAATACCAATTTTATCGGGGTTAATTCCCCACTCTTTTGCATTTTTACGAACAATCCTAATGGCTTGTTTTGCATCGTCCGACGGTACTTCATGATGCCCGTACGGCAATCGGTATTTTAAAACAATTCCTGCAACACCTTTCGATTTCAGCCATTTTGCTATGTCGTACCCTTCGTGATCCATCGCTTCAATCCGGTAACCGCCACCCGGACAAATTACAACAGCAGCACCCGAGTTTATTTTTTCATCGGGCAGATAAACATACATTTTAGCTTCCGAAACATTTCGAACACGAACACCATCATATTTCTCTTCGGGCTGTGTCATCTCGTTACTGGTAGGCGCACCATTGGGCCATACTTTTAGCGTTTTGTCTTGTGCAATCGCAATCGTTGTCATAAAAATAAGGATAAAAAACAGTGTAATCTCTTTCATAATTATTTGGTTTTAGCTCCAACAAAATAGTGTTCTTTTTCAGAAAAAAGAATATTAAACGTAGTTAACGAACCATACGAACGTGTTATATATTGTTGAATATGAACTTTATCTTCGTCGGATAATTTCTGATTGCTGTTAATGTTTTGCTCCAACACACGTAACCGGTCGCGCAACATTACAATTTTGTGAAAGAATGCTTCAATAGGAATCTCTTTCGGTTTTAACTCTGTATTTGCGGGTTGTAAACTCATTGTGCCACCTACCCATTTTTCTCCAAGAGGAACAATCTCGGTTAATCCGGCATATTTATCCAAAACAAAACTCATCACCTCTTCAATTTCAGCAAGCGATAAACCGGTTTTTGGAGCATCCTCATTTTTCTCTATAACTGTTAAATCGGTATTTCTTTTTGTTATTTCAATCTTGCCTCCATGTTCAAAAAATATTTCGTACGCAGTGAGATTGTTTTTGCTAATAATTCCTTCGCCATATCGCGGATGGTCAACTCGGGTTCCAACAGATAATTCTTCCATATTTAATTACGTTTAGATTGTTTTGTTTTTGAAATACTTACTTTACAAAAGACATAAAACCTTAACGGTGAGTATAAGAATAGTAGCCGATTGCGAAACTCAAATCTTTCAATCTACAAGAAAGTTGAAGCAGGCTACAACTCTTGAATTTACTACTGTCTCGGCTATTGTTTTTATACATTGTTCTCAATTGACCTTTTATATTCAGTTATTTTTTTTATTATAGTTTCACCCTACTTTTAAAATATCTTTCTTGAAATCATCAGGAGGAATATTATACCAACTTTCTGGTAATTTTTTTGGATAAACAATATGAAAAGCTCTTTCAAATAGCTCATCAAAAGTTATTATTTCAATATTTCTACTATCCCTTCTAATTCTTTCAAAGCAGTCGGTTTTTATATCATTTTCGGTTTTTCTTGTATGTGGAAATTCTACATTTCTATTTCCTATGATTAATATCGCTTTTGGGTCAAGAATTCGATGTTTTTTTGTGTCAATTATAGTTCCATCTTCATCAACGATGTTTTTAGTTTCAGAAATTTCGGAACGCTGAGATAAGGTTTGACTATAAGCCTCAATAAAATTATTGGAGAAATCCCATGTATTTGCTCTGGACTTGGTTGTTTTTGCTGGACTAAAAATTTGAGTCTTACTTGTTTTAAGTTCTATCAATGTGGTGAAATATGAAATCCCTAAAAGGTCAACTTCAGGACTTCCTAAACCTTTTGAGTTAGGGTTACCCACTCTTTGTTTTGATAATAAATCTTTAATAAATTTAATATCAACGTTTAGTCCAATTATCCAATCATTATTTTTAAAAAAATGATGCCAAATTGCTTCTTCTCCGTTTTCTCCAATTGAGTGCTTATTTCTATAACTATCAAATGCTTTAATTCCCTGATTGTTATGCAAGTCTTTTAAAAATGCATAAAACCAATGGATTGTATTTCTTCTTTGAGGGAATAATAATTCCTTAATTTCATTTTTTGAAAGCTTAATATTTTCAGTGAGTGAAGACAATTCTTGTAATTTCTCAGCTTGCTTTTTTGTCTTAAAATCAACAAGATACGAACCAAAGCTAATTGCCTGATATCTTGCATGAAAGTCGCCTAAATCAACCAAATCTTTAAAGTCATGTAAGAAATGAATTACTTTCCAAAATGCTCTTGCTTCATCTCCATCTCCAAACTTAATAATAACATCATGACCTCTTGATTTTGTTATATTTCCCTTTTTGTCTTCTTTGCGAAACTCTAATCTGGGTAGGTATTTATTGTCACTTTTCGATTTATAAAAAGACACTTTAAGGATGGTTTTTACATTTGGTTTATTTATCAAAATAAAACCACCAATTATATCACTCCCCTTATATACAAAACAATTGTCCTTATTGTAGGCTTCTTTAATAACGAGCTTGTCAATATCTTGACTCTCTATATCGAATAGAGTTGAAAATGGATTAGATGAATTACTAAAGCTCATATTTATATAATAATTTTTGTTTTATCAACTTCTACTTTCTATATCAACCGAGACTTTTGTTTGGCTTGTTGGTAACTCAAAATACATTTATTTGAGAGGAGAGTTTGGCTCGCTACTAAATACATGATAGACCAAATGATCGATAATATAGGCCCACAATTTAGCCACCAACACCACCACTTTCCCATCCCAAAAAGAGATGATAATTTTACGTTTTCGTTTTATTATTGCTTTATAAATTCGCTCGGCACAATCTTCTGCAGTCATCATTTTCTCTTCGTCGCGAGGTGTTTCTCCCTGTTGACTTCCATCGGAGACAAGAGCAGTTTTTCTGATTTCGGAAGCAGTAAATCCGGGAGCTGCAACCAACACGTGTAACCCCGACTTTAAATATTCAATCCGAACGGTATCTAAAAACCCACGCACAGCAAATTTCGATGCAGAATAGCCGGTTCTACCGGGCAGTCCAATGTAACCACCAACAGAGATTACACCCACCAACGAGCCTTTTGCCTGCACCAGATAAGGCAACACAAATTTAGTACAATACACAGTACCCCAATAATTTACATCCATCATCCGACGAAGAACATCAATATCTACATCTTCAATTAACGACCGCATTGAAATACCGGCATTGTTTATAAGTAAATCA
Organism: Draconibacterium sp.; assembly: GCA_027011835.1. GTDB lineage: Bacteria > Bacteroidota > Bacteroidia > Bacteroidales > Prolixibacteraceae > Draconibacterium. The sequence continues at coordinate 3,127 of JALUZN010000019.1, forward strand.
ATCCTTTCAAATTTCTTAACTGCACTATCAATTAAATATTTACAATCGGCCTCCTGAGTAACATCGGTTTTTACCACAAGAACCTCAACTCCGGTTAAACTCTCTTTTAGCTCGTTTAACCTATCGAGCCTTCGTGCTGCAATAACCAAATCCCATCCTTCCATAGCAAACTTTTCGGCTAATGCTTTTCCAATTCCCGATGAAGCTCCTGTAATAATTGCTACTTTATTTGCCATAAATATTAATATGAAAATGCCAGTTAAATTAAAGCCCAAAACTAATCAAAAACTAAAACTTTCGATAATTAAAAATCGATAAAAAGCTTTTAATGTTACGAACCAATAACGTAAATAATTGAGAGTTGCTGCTGTTGGTCTAAATCATTCCAGTTTAAGACATGAAACGAAAGATTAAAACGGCCTTTTACCTTTTCGCCGTTAATAAAGTACCAGATTACATCGGTGCGCCAATAATTTTTTATCCTGTAAAACTGATCTCCAAAAGCAAAATGGTGCCCTGCCCCGCTATTTAATACCGATTTAATTCCGAAGTTTTTATACTTTCCTTCTGTTTCGGCAAAAAAACTTGTTGCGGTAATAAAACCATCGGTTATTGTTCGTTCGCGGTAAGCCGAACTTAATATTCCGGCTTTAACATACCCCTGCAAAACGGCTTTTTTTGGTGTTCTCATTCCGGCCTGCAAAGCAAACCCTATATAATCTTTAATGTGGTCACCCGGTATTTTTACTGCCGGAACCGCATCGTGAAATAGAAAGAAATAGTTTTGAATAAAAACATTCTTGTGTCCTGCTTCGCCCGAGAAACCGGCCATAAAACCCTCGGGATTTATATCGGTTTGACGACTTACCCAGTCAACAAATCCATTCTCGTGTCCCCAATCCCATTTATAGTTACCAAATATTCCTTCAATATTGGGGCGGTAATACAACAGTGTATCGGTTAACATTGCCAACGGAAAATCGATTTTTCCACGCCGCGGAAAAGCGCCAAAAAGAAAATTTATTTTCTCGTTTTCGAATTGATAATACATGGTTAGTTTTGGTTTCTGCGCATCAATGTCGCTACCAAATTCAAACAGGTAACTTACCCCACCCCGCAACCGGTGCCCCTCTTTCTCTACTCCTAATTCGAAAGCCGAACGCGTACCCAGAATTGTTTGCGAATGAGCCAGATTACTGAAAAACTCGCGGTTATCTCCTATGCCTTCAAACAGTACCTGATATTCGAAATTTTGCGATTTGGCAAACAAAGAAGTAAAAAACAAAAACAGTATTAGCAGATTTTTCATCGAACAAAAAGTAATCTAATTTTTTAAACTAATTCAGGAAACGAAAGTAATAAATCGATAAACATAATTATTCAAATCGGGTTATTTATTTTTAAGTTATGGAAAGAATTGATT
>JALUZN010000020.1 GCA_027011835.1 Draconibacterium sp.
GTGTCTAATAATCTATTAATATTGTACAATCATTTTCGTTGCCAACTCATCGGCAAAAGCTTTTCCTTTAAACGACTCAACAATTTTTAGTGCAAATTTTATGGCTACTCCTGCACCTTTCCCGGTAACAATATTGTTGGTAAGCTCCACATCTTTTCCGGTTGTGGTTGCGCCTTCAAGTTGGTTTTCGAAGCCCGGGTAGCAAGTTGCGTTTTTATTTTGCAAAATTCCTATACCTCCTAAAACCAACGGAGCAGCACAAATTGCTCCCAGCGCTTTTTTACTCTTGTCGAATTCAAGAATTACATTGCGCAATCCGGCGTGTTCGTTTAAATTGGTTGCTCCCGGTAATCCTCCCGGCAAAACAATCATATCGGTCTCTTCAAAATTCACCTCCTCAAAAAGTTTGTCGGCAATTATTTTAATGTTGTGCGACCCGTTAACTTCCCGGTTTCCTGAAACAGAAACAACGGTAACTTCTAATCCGGCTCGACGCAAAACGTCAATAATACTTACTGCTTCAATCTCTTCAAATCCTTCAGCAAGTGGCACCGCAATTTTTATTGTACTCATAGTTTTATGTAAAAAAAAAGATTCTCAAAGTTGAGAATCTTTTTTGATAAATTGAACTATTTTAATTGAAATTGTTTGAATATTCGTGTAGCGATTTTTCCAGCTTCTTGCGAGTAAAGAAAATTCTGCTTTTAACTGTTCCTAAAGGTAATTCCAGTTCTTCAGCAATCTCTTTGTATTTATATCCTTCTAAAAACATATTGAACGGAACTTTGTAATCGCTGTCGAGTTCGTCTATTGTTTTGGTTATCTCTTTGGTGCTAAAGAAAGAATCCGGAGCCGGATAAACTTTATCTTTCGAAAACAGTAAATGGTAATCGTTATTCGAACCATCTAGTTTCTTTTTTGTTTTAACACTTCTACGATAATCGTTAATGAATGTATTTTTCATTATTGTGTAAATCCATGCCTTAAAATTTGTGTTTTGCGCAAATTTATCGCGGTAGGTTAAAGCTTTTAAAAATGTCTCTTGAAGAAGATCGTCTGCTCTTTCAGAATTTGCCGTTAAACTTAATGCATAATAGTGCAATTTGTCTGTTAACTCAAGAAGTTGATTGTTAAATTGTATGTCAGTCATGGTTTTGTTATTTTTATTTTGTCTAAACAAAGATAAGCGTAGCTTTTAGATTTGGAAATTATTTATGCCTTTTTATACTTAAATAATCTCTATAGGTTATCAAAAAAATTTATCAATAATTAGTCTAAATAACGATTGGGGACTGTAAGGTACTGAAACTTACTGTGTTGATGATGCTGCTATGCTGATGGTTAAAAAAGATAATCTGGGTTTTTGTTTCTGAGTCATATATTTGTCCCAAAAATTAGTTCTTATTTTTCGAATAGATTCGTACTTTTTTCGAAAAATGTATTTGTGTTTTATAATATTTACTAAATTATTAAATGAATTGTTCACGAAAAAATGGAGGTAGTGTACTGATTTTTAAGAAGTGGCGAAGAAAGAGTTACTCGCTGTTTTTAATGATGAGACAAACGGTTAATATTGCGGTATTATCGGTTTCTTATTTTATTTCTGTTCCGGCAGTTTCGTTTGCTACGGTTCAGGATACTACTGAAATTAAAATGCAGTTCGACCTCGATGAAATTGAGGTTGAAGCACAACGAACGCCTGCTTTATACTCGCAGGTGGCACGGATTGTTTCCGTGATTGAGAGAAAAGAGATTGAGGCGACGCCCGCTCAAAGTGTTCAGGATTTGTTGGAGTACATTGCCGGGGTGGATGTGCGACAGCGCGGAGCAGAAGGTGTGCAAGCCGATGTAAGTATTCGGGGAGGCACTTTCGACCAAACGTTAATTCTTTTAAACGGAATAAATATTACCGACCCCCAAACCGGACATCATAATTTAAATTTACCGGTTAGTCTAAGTCAGGTTGAAAGAATAGAGGTTCTTGAAGGGCCTGCCGCAAGAGTTTATGGGCCCAATGCTTTTTCGGGGGCAATAAACATTGTTACTAGGCAGTCGCAACAAACATCGGTCGAAGCAGAGGTTGCGGGTGGTAGTTTTGGTTATTTCAATTCAAACTTTGCAGGTACATTTAAAACCGGGAATCTTCATCATTCAGTTTCAATCAGTCATAAAAAATCAAGCGGATATATCGTCAATACCGATTTCCAAATTTCGAATTTTTATTATTCAAATCGCATTAAATCTCAAGGTGGAACGTTTAGTTTTCAAACCGGATTATCTAAAAAAGGATTTGGGGCGAATAGTTTTTATACTCCTAAATTTCCAAATCAATACGAGGAGACAAAAACACTTTTTACTTCGGCAAAATGGGAGTCCAACCTGAAAATTCATTTAACGCCTTCGGTTTATTGGCGGCGGCATCACGATCGTTTTGAGCTGTTTCGCGAAAATCCGGCAACGTGGTACAAGCATCATAACTATCATTTAACAAATGTTTATGGGGCAACGCTAAACTCGTGGCTGCAATGGCGAATGGGAAAAACGGCTTTGGGAGCTGAGTTCCGTTCCGAAAATATTTTAAGCAATGTGTTGGGCGAAGAGATGGAGACTCCCAACGCAGTTCCAGGCGAAGATGCCGAGTTTACGAAAGCCGCATCGCGAAACATTTTGTCTGTTTTTTTCGAACACGTTGTCCATCTGAATCGCTGGAGTTTTACGGCCGGTTTAATGGGGAACGTAATTGCCGGAAACAGTCAGGGTGTTCATCTGTTTCCCGGGTTTGATGCGAGTTATCGGTTTGCACCGACAGCGAAAATTTACGGCTCGTTCAATACTTCGTTGCGAATGCCAACTTTTACCGATTTGTATTATACAGGTCCCACCAATATTGGAAACCCCGATTTAATTCCCGAAAAATCGTCAACCTTTGAGGGTGGAATAAAATTAAACAGAAAACTTGTTCAGGGGCATTTAGCTGTTTTCTACCGGCAGGGAAAAGACATTATTGATTGGGTGAAAAAGGAGAACAACGATTTGTGGCAGCCTCAGAATTTAACACAGTTAAACAGTCTCGGTACTGAGGTACAAGTGCAGTTTAACTTAAAAAGGAAGTTTGGCAAGCCATTTCCCGACAAAGTTGTTGTGAGTTATTTAAATAATAACCTCGAAAAAGAGAACTTCAATTTAATTTCTAACTATGTGCTCGATAACCTGAAACATAAATTTGTTGCGGGAATAACACAGTCGATAACAAAACATGTTGTTGTTAACTTCAAATCTTTGTATCAGAAAAGAGAAGGAACGTATACTGAATTTGTTCATAATGGTTGGGGAAACGAGGTGAATTACAGCCCTTTTTGGCTGTTCGATGCAAAAATAAATTACAAGCTTAATCACTTAAATTTTTCGGTTTCCGCAAATAATATTTTTAATACACATTATAATGATATCGGGAATGTTATGCAGCCCGGTCGTTGGGTAAAAGTTGGAATGGTTTATCAATTTAACATTGATTAAGAGTTCCGTTTTTCTAAAATCACAAAAATTGTATCTTCGCAGAAAATTAAAAGTCATGTTAAAAGGTATATTATCAATCTCAGGACAGTCGGGACTATTTAAATTAGTTGCCGAGTCGAAAAACAACATAATTGTGGAGTCGTTGGAAACAAAAAAGCGAATTCCTGTTCATTCAACCTCAAAAGTTTCGGCATTGGAAGACATTGCCATTTATACAGAGGAGAGCGATGTTCCGTTAAAGGAGATATTTAAAGCCATTTCCGATAAAGAAAATGGTGGTGCAGCACTGTCTCATAAAGCATCGGGGAACGAGTTAAAAGCATATTTCGAGGAGGTTGTTCCCGATTACGACAAAGAGCGTGTTTATGTTTCCGACATAAAAAAAGTGTTGCTGTGGTACAACATTCTTCAGGAGAAAGAGATGTTGGATTTCTCTGAAACAGAGGAGACAGCTAAAACCGAAGCAGCAGAACCGGACTCGAAAGAAAAATAGAAAAGGTATTTGGCGGATTTAAAACAGCTTATAATTGTCTATTGTTTTCGCATTACCAATTGTTCTGTTTGTTTCCAAAAGAATTTCAAAAAGTTTAACAGTGGCCAGTGCATCGCCTGCAGCGCGATGCCGGCCATTGATTTTTATTCCCAGATCGGCACAAAGTTTACCCAACGAATAGGAAGCGTGCCCTGGAAGCAGCTTTCGCGATAGCTGAACAGTACACAAGGTTTTACTGTTGTAGTCGTACCCAAGTCTTTTAAACTCTTCTTGTATAAATTTATAATCAAAACTTACATTGTGCGCAATAAATGTGCGTCCTCTTGTCATTTCAACAATTGTTTTTGCTACTTCATAAAACTTTGGCGCCTTTTGTACCATGCTATTTGTAATCCCGGTTAAATTGGAAATGAAATAAGGAATATTCATTTCAGGATTAATTAACGTTGAAAACGACCCTGTAATTTCCTGCCCGTTGTGTTGATAAATGGCAATCTCCGTTATTTTCCCGTAACGATTGCTGTTTCCCGTTGTTTCTATGTCAATAATTGCGAACAAAATAGTAGTTGTTATATCCAGTTTTAAAATAATTGTTTAGTTTTGTTAAAAAATGTGTGAAAACTTTAAACCTTTTGTTGCATTATATGTTTTGAAAGGTGAAATATAATACATAAATTGCCTTTAAAATTTAAAAAGAAACAATAAAACTCTTAATTATGAAAAAAATTACACTTTTAGTTTTAGCTTTAATATTTGCAGTGGGTACTTTGTTAGCCCAAAATGCAGATAAAAAATGGGCAATTGGCTTAGGTCCAGGTCTTAATAATAACTTGAGTTACTCTAGTGATAAATATGGTGCTGACCAAAATTTTCTTGGTGACTTTTACATAAGTCGTTACTTAAATCCTTCTTTCGATTTAATGTTGGATGACAGACTTGTTATGCAAAGCGATGGTTGGTCTTTCAATTTTTCAGGTGTCGACGTAAATACTACACTTTTAAATCTTCGTTACAAACTTAGTAACGGATATATTTTTAAAGAGAATAGTGCAATTCAACCCTATCTTTTTGGAGGTGTTGGTTATATGTGGGATAATCTGGCAACTGGTGTTAACTATGACGGTGGTCTTGGATTTAAAATGCCTATTGGGAAAAGTAAAAATACTGCTCTATTTGTTGCTGCTTCTTATGTTAAGGGAATTGAAAGTAATTTAAGAGGAACACCTGTTACAGATGATCATATTCAATTTACAAGTATTGTTGAATTTGGGTTAGGAAGTAACGATACCGACGGTGATGGAGTAAAAGATAAAAAAGACGATTGCCCAAATACACCTGCTGGTGTTGCAGTTGACGAACACGGATGTTGTTTAGACCGCGATGGCGACGGAATCCCTGACTATAAAGATGATTGTCCGGATGAAGCAGGAGATGCAAGATTTAATGGATGTCCTGATCGCGATGGCGACGGAATTATGGATAAAGAAGATGACTGTCCGGATGTTGCAGGATTAGCTAAATTTAATGGCTGCCCCGATACTGATGAAGACGGTGTGATGGATAAATTAGACCAGTGTCCGAATACTCCGAAAGGATGTCCGGTTGACGCAGTTGGTTGTCCGTTAGATTCAGACGGTGACGGAGTAATTGATTGTGAAGACAAATGCCCGACTGTTAAAGGTCCTGCAAGCAACAATGGATGTCCTGATTGGGTAACAACTGAAGGTCCAACTATTTACTTCGATTTCGATAAATATGACATAAGAGACGAAGCAAAAGGCGGGTTAGACAAATTGGTTAATATATTGAATGGCAGTAAAGAATATGATATTGTTGTTGCAGGTCATACTGATAGTATTGGAACTGAAGAATACAATATGAAATTATCTGAAAAACGTGCTCAGGCAGTTGTTAAATACTTATTAATGAAAGGTGTTAACAATGCTTATGTAGGTTCTAAGGGTTATGGTGAATCAAAACCGATTGTTGATAATAGCACCAGTGAGAATCGTCAGAAAAACCGTAGAGCAGTATTTGAAGTAGCTAAGATTAAAAAATAACAATAAGTTTTTAACTTAATATAAAAAGCTCTGTCATTTGGCAGGGCTTTTTTTTTATTTATGCAATTCAGAATTTGTAAAATGCTATCTTTACCGCTCTTAAATTTAATAGGATGAAAATTGAAAATATTATACAGAAAGGTCTAAAAACTGCTTTGGCAGAACTTTATGATTTTACACCTGCCGAAAGCCAAATTCAGATACAAAATACACGCAAAGATTTAGAGGGTGATGTTACGGTTGTCGTGTTTCCTTTTTTGAGGTTCTCGAAAAAATCGCCCGAGCAAACAGGCGACGAAATTGGTACTTACCTGGTAAAGAATATTGAATTTGTTAATTCGTTTAATGTAATAAAAGGTTTTTTAAACCTTGAAATAGAAAGCTCGTTTTGGATTGATAGTTTATTGGAAGCCTATTCCAATAAAAACTTTGGAACAGATTCTCAACCGGAAGTTTCCGAAACAGTAATGGTGGAGTATTCGAGTCCAAATACAAATAAACCACTTCATTTGGGGCATATACGTAACAATTTATTGGGGTATTCAATCTCCGAAATATTAAAAGCCACCGGGAAAAAAGTTATAAAAACAAATATTGTTAACGACCGTGGAATTCATATTTGCAAATCGATGTATGCATGGCAAAAATGGGGAAACGGACGAACTCCTGAAAATACAGGAATGAAAGGCGACCATTTAGTTGGCGAGTTTTATGTTGAATTCGACAAACACTACAAAGCTGAGGTTGCCGAATTAATAGAAAAAGGTCTTTCGAAGGAGGAGGCGGAAAATCAGGCACCTTCAATTTTAGCGGCCCGCGAATTGCTGGTAAAGTGGGAGGCAAAGGAAGAAGAGACCATGCAATTGTGGAAGACCATGAACTCATGGGTTTACGAAGGATTCGATGTTACTTATAAAACACTGGGAGTCGATTTCGATAAAATTTATTACGAGTCGGAAACCTATTTGGTTGGAAAAGAGGAGGTTCTTCGTGGGCTAAAAGAGGGATTATTCTATAAAAAAGAGGATGGTTCGGTTTGGGCCGATTTAACTGCCGAAAAACTCGACCAAAAAATTTTATTGCGCAGCGATGGTACATCGGTTTATATGACACAGGATATTGGTACTGCAAAAATGCGATACGAAGACTATTCCATCGATAAAATGGTGTATGTTGTTGGTAACGAACAAAATTACCATTTTCAGGTTTTGGCCATTTTGCTCGATAAACTAGGATTTAAATGGGGGAAAGATTTGTATCACTTCTCGTATGGAATGGTGGAGTTGCCCTCGGGAAAGATGAAATCGCGCGAAGGAACTGTGGTTGATGCCGACGATTTGGTCGAGAATATGGTTAATGTAGCTCGCGATGTGGCAAACGAACTCGGTAAACTCGATTCGTTGTCGGAGAGCGATGCCGAAGATACGTACCGGATGATTGCGTTGGGTGCACTGAAGTATTTTATTCTGAAAGTAGACCCAAAGAAAAATATGCTTTTTAATCCTGAAGAATCAATCGATTTTAATGGGAATACAGGGCCGTTTATTCAATATACTTATGCTCGAATACAGTCGGTTTTGCGAAAAGCAGCTGATAAAAACATTACGGTAAACAGCGATATTAATGTCGATGAAATTTCAGGGAAAGAGAAAGATTTGTTAAAACGGGTTTCGCTCTTCCCATCGGTTGTTGCCGAGGCCGCCGATAACTACAGTCCGGCAGTAATTGCCAACTATTGTTACGAACTTGTAAAAGAGTACAATCAGTTTTATCACGACCACTATATTATTAGCGAGTCCAATGAGGAGACTCGTAATTTTAGGCTTGTTTTGTCGTCGACAGTAGCATCTGTAATAAAAAAAGGAATGAATTTGTTGGGGATAGAGATGCCTGAAAGAATGTAAGTTAGGGTCTGCTGAAAAGCTCAGATGTGTGTCAGGTTTGGACTTTGTGAAATGCAGATGTATGTAAATCTTCAAACTGAATGAGGTATAGATATGGCGTACAGCTGAGCTGTTAAAATACTCGAAACATAGAATAAATAAATGCAACCATTTTTAATAACAAGACAAAAAATTTGTACTTATAAAAACATCAAATATAGTATCTGGTTGTATGTCATATGTTTAACTGTTTTTCAGCAGACCCTAAGTTAGTCTTTCAGTTTATCTTTAAATATTTTTCTGAATTTATCTATTTTCGGAATAATAACAAACTGGCAGTAACCTTCATTTTTATTTCGTGCAAAGTAGTTTTGGTGGTAATCTTCGGCTTCATAAAACTTTTCGAACGCTGTAATTTCTGTAACAATAGGTTGGTTGTAAACTTTTTCATCGGTAAACAATTTCACTACTTTTTTTGCCACCTCTTTTTGTTTTTCAGAATGATAAAAAATAACCGAGCGGTACTGCGTTCCAACATCGTTGCCCTGCCGGTTTAACGAGGTTGGATTGTGGGTCATAAAAAATACTTCAAGAATTTCTGCAAACGAAATAATGTTTGGGTCGAAAGTAATCTGAATAACTTCGGCGTGTCCGGTCTCTCCGGTGCAAACTTCTTTGTAAGTTGGGTTTTTTGTTGTGCCTCCACTGTAACCTGGTTTCACATCAACAACGCCTTTTAACTCCGAATAAATTGCTTCGGTACACCAAAAACATCCTCCTCCTAAAGTTGCCTTTTCAAAATTTTTTGCCATAATTCCGTTTGTCATAAAAACGAGTGTAAATAAAATAAGCTTCATTTCTTTTTCTTAAATCGAAATCTCGAAAATACTTTCTTTTCAAATTCCCAAACAAATTTAAACTGCCCAAGCAGTGTGCCAATTAGTAAAAATAGAATCTGATAGGTTGGAAAAATAAATATAATGTAGAGTGGAACTTTTATCCACATACTTGTTTCCGGAGTTAGTCCGAGCAGATAGAATATGCCTTTTCGCGCAAATAGCGTTAAGCTACCGGTACTAGCAAATACAAACAAGAGTACAACTAATTGAAAATCGCTTTCTATATTCCACTTTTTCTTTAGCTTACTGAGCATTTTATTAATTCGAGATTTTTACCCTCAAAAGTACAAATTTAATACTGGTTAGAACATATGAGTCTGGTAAATTATATAGCCGTAAAATGCAAATCGTAAAAACCTGAACAGTGCATATTTAAGATATTTTTTTGCAGGATAACCGGCCGAGCCAACCAATAAACTAACAGCCGACCACGGAATGGGCGTGAGTGCAGCAACTATAATTAAAAATAAACCATATTTCTTTAGCATTGGCCACGACTCTTTTAAAAGCTTCTTTTTATAGTGGTCGAATGTTTTATGTTTATGGAAAAAACGACCAATAAGAAAGTTTAAATAACCCATTGCATACGAGATGGTTGCAAAAAAAGCAAGATTTAAAAAGTAGTGTGCAATGGTATCTTTATTTATGGCCCAAATCATAAAAAACTCGGGAGGAATAATTCCAAAAAAGAATTCTGAAAGAAAATAAATCAGGTAAATAATAAACGGCCTTGCATAAAACCGTTCCATCCAGGCATCGGGGTTTTGGATGGTTACAAATTCTTTAAACAAAAAGTACCCCCCCAATAAAATTACAAGCCAGAGAAAACCTTTTAATCCGTTTCGTATTAAAAACCGCATGTGTGGACTTATTTTCATCTGATTTGTTTAGTTTGAGTATATAACAAAATACACCGACAATAGTTCGTATCAAAAGTGATTTGGTTTGAAAAGGCATACAAAATATTAGTTGCCCCGGGATTTATCCCGGGGATTGGAATGCGCGAAGCAAAAAGGTGCGTCAACAAAAGTTGCAAGAAGAGAAAACACTGCACGCACCGCAACACAAGAAGTTGCAAATTTCCACAAAGGTATGCCTATGGCAGAATGATGAATATCGAATAATGATTTTTGATATTCATCATTTATCATTCGATATTCATTTTTATGTTTTTGAATAACGAATTTCGAATGTTGAATTCCGAATTTAGATTTAAGAATCTGTTGCTGTTGAATTTTGAAAAATATTTGTAGCTCCGGGATTTATCCCGGGGATTGGAATGCGCGAGGCAAAAAGGTGCGTCCACAAAAGTTGCAAAAAGAGAAAACACTGCACGCACCGCAATACAAGAAGTTGCAAATTTCCACAAAGATATGCTTATGGCAGAATGATGAATATCGAATAATGATTTTTGATTTAAAAATCTGCAAAGTATTGGTAGATTGTGAATGCATAAAAATCGGGCTTTAGTCCAACATATTTAGAATATGGGCTGAAGCCCGAAATTGTAAGGATGTTTATTTACCGTTGGATAAATCCAACGGCAAAGGATATTTCTATAACACAGTAAATTTCAAATTTAAGAATTTGCGAATCTGTGGCTATAAAATATTTGTAGCCCCGGGATTTATCCCGGGGATTGGAATGCACAAAAGCAAAAAGGTGCGTCCACAAAAGTTGCAAAAAGAGAAAACACTGCACGCACCGCAACACAAAAATTGTGAATTACCACAAAGGTGTGCCTATGGCAAAATGATGAATTCCGGTTAACGAATTAGGTAACACAACTATCATTATACAAATAAACAGGTTAAATATTTTCTGAATTATTTAAAAAGAAACTGACTTGAGAAATGAACTTCTATATTTGCATCACGCTTTTTGGCGTTTCTATTTTTAATGAGGAAAGAAATTTAATATGAATAAAACAAAGATACTTTTTACCGGATTACTTCTTTTGGGTTTTGTAAGTGTGTTTGCCCAAAAAGGTGTGTTGAGCGGTGTTGTTCATGATAAAGAAACCAACGAACGAATTCCGTTTGCAACAGTCTCTGTTTATACCAACAATTTCGATTTGGTTACCGGAACCACATCGAATGGCAAAGGGAAGTTTAAAATTGATAAACTTGAATACGGGAATTACCGGCTTATTATCTCATTTATTGGTTATGGTAACGACACATTAAATGCAATTACGCTTTCAGCGTCGCATCCAACTGTGTTTATTGGCGATGTGGTTTTATCTCCATCGACAGTTGAGCTTGAAGGTGTAGATGTAAAGGCAATGGCGCGAACAACTTCGAAGAAAATTGACAGGCAGACTTATCGTGCCAGCGATTTTGAAACGGCAAGTGGCGGAACAGCTGTCGATGTGCTAAATAAACTGCCATCAGTTTCGGTTGGCCCCGATGGTACTGTATCACTGCGCGGAACCACTGATTTTATGGTTTATCTGAATGGAAAACCTACACAAATGGAAGCCTCTGTTTTGTTGGGACAAATATCGGCCGATGCAATCGAGAATATTGAAGTTATTACTGTTCCAACCGCACGGTACGACGCGCAGGGGAAAGGTGGAATTATAAATATTACAACGAAGAATAAGGGACTTGAAGGACTTTCGGTTTCGGCAAATGGTGTGTTTGGCGATGCTCCATGGGGACACGTTACCGATAAATACAGTGGTTTTAATCTTACCGACCGGCGCGGTGGCGGCGGGCTCAATTTGGTGTATAATAAGAATAATCTGAGTTTATACGGTGGGTTAACTTACAATAAACGAAACGTAAATGGTGCGCGTGTTGGCGATGCCCGTTTGTTGCAATCCGATGGGTCGTATTACCATATGGTTGCCAGTGGCGAACGCCCCGAGTGGTACGAAAACTATTCGGCAAATATTGGTGTCGATTATAAGTTAAGTGAAAAGAGTAACATTGTGGCATCGTACTTTTATGGCCACCGCACCGAAGGACGCTCGGCATTTTATGTGTACAATAACTTTTATGGCGATGTGGATAAAAATCCAATTCCGGGAATCGACCCGCAAAACCATTGGATTTATAATCCGAATACCGACAACCGTTATGGTATTTTTCATACAGGGAATATCGATTTAACACAAGAATTCGATAATAAATCGAAAGTTACATTTTCGTTGTTGTACGAACACTCGGAGTTGAGTCGTGAATTAAGTAATCAGAATTATGCTTTCGATAAACCTGCCGACGAAGTAGGCGAAAAGTTGGCACACTTTCATCAAACCGACAATACTCCACTCGACGGAGTGCGTACAGCAATTGATTTTGAAAAGGAGCTTGAAAATGGAAAGCTGGGAATTGGATTTCAGCCACAGTTTGTAAATCAGGCGGGTGGTTATCAGTACGATACGTTAAATGTAAGTAGTGGTAATTGGGGAACGAATAAAACACTCAGCAATAGTTTCGATTTTTCGCGGGCAATTTTCGCGGGATATCTCGACTACTCGGCAACCTTTGGCAATTTTAGTTTAATTGCCGGGCTGCGTGTTGAATATACCGACCAACTCCTGAAAATAGACAACCCCGACTCGCTTAATTTTTTCGATAAACCTATTTTACCCGAATATAAAGTACAGCAGCTCGACTGGTTTCCATCGCTTCATTTAAATTACAATTTTAACGAAACCAGTTCTGTTATTTTTGCTGCCAGTCGCCGTATTAACCGGCCACCAACAAAAAATATGGCGCCGTTTCTGTATCGTCGCCATTACGAAGTTTACGTGGTTGGCGACCCGGAATTAAAACCCGAGTACCTTACAAATCTTGAATTGACATTCGATAAAAAACTTGGAAAACAGAGTTTTACCCTTACCGGTTTTTATCGTGGAACCGATAATGCAATTTTCCGTGTAAATACCGTTTACGAAAAGGAAAATGTGCTGATTAGAAGTTATACAAATTCGGGAAATGTAAAAGCACTGGGAGCTGAGTTGAATGCTAATCTGACAGCCGGAAAATTTGCGAAATTTTTTGTTGGCGGGTCGCTCTATAATTTCAATACGCAGGGCGATGTGTTTGGATATAAAGAGGATAACAGCAGTACAAACTGGAGTTTAAAAAGCAATATGAATTTAATGCTTCGAAAAGATTTGAAATTTACTATCGATTTCGATTTACGTTCGGCAACTGTTACAACACAAGGGCGAAACGAAATGTTTTACATGTCGAATGCAGCGTTGAATTATTCGCCAGATGCACTGAATGGCTGGAACCTGGGCGTAAAAGTTTTAGATCTTTTAGGTTCGAATGTAACCGGATTGAATACACGTGCTTACGACCCGTCGGGAACACAAATATTTTATCAGGAGGTGGAGTATACACGATACGGCCCAATTTTGGAAGTTAGCGCAAAATACTCATTCAATATGAAAGGTAAATCGCATAAAAAAGCGGAGAGTACTTTTGGTAAAGAGCAGTTTTGAGTTTAACCCCATTGTAGCTTGTTAAACCTCCGGTTTATTTTCTGTTTACCGTTTTGCTTTAAAACAACTCCTCCTTTTGTATGTATTTTTTATGCTTTCGAAACAGGATATTCTAACACAATCAAAAGAGGGAAAGAGGTGATTTTGAGGAAATAAATCGTCGTTGTGCGTCCAGAAGGTTGTTCCCTGCTAATAAAAACAAAACAACACCCCATAAAAAGAGGTGTTGTTGGTTTTTTGTTTTAATATATTTTCAATGATTTTACTCAAACAGTAAAAACAACTTCTATAAGAGGAATCGGTAGTTGGCCGAAAGCAGGAACGATTTTCTATCGCCAATCAATCCGGCTTCTGTTCTAAACTGCCAACGCTTGTTTAGTTGATATTGTGCTCCAAAAAGAACATTCCACTCCTGTTTCGGTCGTTTGTCCATTCCGTAAGAAATAACTGTACTGCCATCTTTTGCATCTATTCTTTCTATTATAGGTGTGAGGATTTTATCTGCTATTATTTTCTGAGGTGCTGTAGCATCGTTGTTATACCAATCCCAGTATTCGGCAACAAAGGCATCTTTGTTATCCCAAACTTCCTGCGGAATTGCATCCTTCATTTTTATACTTCCCACTGTATTCGCTCCCATTTTTACGCGCATTCCTCCAACCCAAAAAGCAATATTACTCTCAGGGTGCTTCTTAAAAGTAAATGTTTTTCCTAGCCGAATACCCATAACTTTTGCCAAAACAGGATCTTCCAATAACTCTGGTTTTGTCCATGTAAAGTTACCATCAACCGACATCCAAAGAGGGCCTAGTCCAAATGCTCCCAGAACCCCGAATCCTACAGTTGACAGGCCTTGTGTTACAATTGACTTCATTTCGATGGGGGCTGTTAAATTAACCTCTGTGGTCGAAGCTCCGTATCCGAAAATACCAGAAACATTCAGAAATGGGAGCAACCAAATATCGGGTCTGAAATTTAACGAATACGAGGTATTTGTGTTGTCTCCAAAATCAATAAAATCAACCGGGGTTAAAGGAATATCAACATTGTCGTTTGCTATTCCAAGCTGAAAATTATCGATAACAATTCCCTGTTTCATCCAGATGTAGTTCGCCATTGCTCCTGCAGGATATGGAATATCGAATCCTTTTTTATAGGCTCCTTGCCCCCATATTGGGAAAATGTAATTGTATTCAACATTTTTTAAACTATCGATGTAAGCTTTTTGGTTTTTCCCTAACTTTCGTGTACTATACTGAGCATTAGCACTAAAGGTAAATGCAAATGCAAGTAGTAACAGCATTGTCATTCGTGTAATTCTATTTTTCATATCGAAGTTGTTTTAATTAACCATACGGTCTTTATTTAAATGATTATCCGTATTTATACCCAAACTCGTTTTTATAACTCACGCATGCCACTAAAAGCCGGTTGAACAATGCTTCTCCGTGATATCTTCGATTAAATTTATAACAAAATTCGTCAAGATAATTTTG
>JALUZN010000021.1 GCA_027011835.1 Draconibacterium sp.
AGAAAAAATAGCCGTTTATTATGGAGCTGCCGACACTGTTGTGGGAATGGTTTTTGGATACCAAAAAGAGATTATTGATTTTGTTAAGAACAACTCGTTGTAAAAGCAATCTCTTAAAAAAAAAGGGGCTATTCAAAAACTGAATAGCCCCTTTTTTACGCTTTAGAACCAATGAAAATTAAAGCGAATATTTCGAGTACGTAATAAGTAATTTTACTCCGGTTTTGCTATTTGCTCCTTTAATAACCACACGGTTGGCTTCATTATTCTTTTGGGCGGGTGTTAAATAAAATCCGTAATTGGCAGTGTTTCCACTAATAATTTCTTGTAAGTGCTGCGTAATATTAAAATGGTAGGTGTAATCTTTCCTCAAATATCCTCCGTAAAACTCGGGGCTGAAAACATAGTCGATGGGCAAAAATTCGGTGCCAGCACTATCCAGCACCGTAAACAGCAGCTGTAATGGTGGCATAAATTTATGAACATCGGAAACAACTGTGTCGATTTGGAAAATAATTTCGGCTTTATTAATTGCAACATTTACCGAGTCTTTCCACCCTTCCAGCTCGTCAATTAAAATTTTCGATTTTAATCCACCTGTTGCCTGAACGTATATTAACGAATCGTCGTCTGAGTTTGTTTTCGTATTAATAATATCTCCAAACGAAGTGCCCGAATAATCGTGTTCAATATTATTTACACGCGCGCTAAATTTTGTAATTACAAAAGGAACCGTAATGGAAGTGTCGCCGGCAGAGAGCAGTCGTACCTCTTCGTTATCGTAATAAACCACCAGTGCCGATCCTTGAAATTTATCGGTTGATGCAGCTGCGAGCGACAATATTGTGCCTCCTGTGCCGGAAACCTGCTCACTTTCGATGTACAATCCTTTAAAATATTCAAGAAAAACATCGTTATTTATTAAATCGAGCGAGTCGGCATGAATTAATTTCTCAGCAAGCGAAATATCGAGTGGAATTTTAATTAGCTGATAAAATGTGTCTTTTGTTATCGAGTCTTGTTTTACTATCGGAACATAATCAATTTCTCCAAGAAGTTTATCCGATGCCATCGATTTTAAATCGACATGTTGATTGTACTCTGCATCAATATCTAATGGCGAATTTAGTTCGTAAACTTTAAAGTGCTGTGGTGTTATTGTGTCTCCATAAATTAGCCGGTAATAAAGATATAGCTTTATTGAATCGGCACTGGGGTTGGTTCCAAACCCCGGGAAATATTGCAGCCTGAACTGAGCAGCAAAATCGATATTTGTAATTCCAAATACCGGATCGTTAATGCTTCCAAGCAGACTGCTTGTTGCCTCATCGGTACGAATTGAATCTTCGCGATAGATGTATGAAGAGATATTGTCTTTGTCAACAATGTTTTTTACTGAAATCAAATCTCCTTTTGGAAGAGTTTCAACACCAAAATCGTTATACTCTTTGCAACCCGAAATTGCGAGAACAAGAATAAAAAGTCCAATGACAGACCGGTGGTAATGTTTTCTAAATAACTTCACTAATTCCTGAATTATATAATTATCTTCTTCGAAAAACTGTTTTTTTATGGCCACACAAACGTAGAAAAAAACAACGATAAGCCTGTTGTAATTATTGTAATTTTAACTTTTTTAAAATAATATCTGATTTTTTAACAGAATAGAATTAGCTCACTTTGTCGTAAAAGTCATTATAGGCATCAATGTAGTCATCTAAAGGTTGATAATCTAAGAAAGGTTTATCAGATGATTTGATGTGACTTGCCAACTCAGGATTAATGCTCTGTGAGCCCTGGATAATTGCATCGGAATAATTAATGCCGAGTTTACTAACATTCAAAAAGTTTGGGTCTTTTAAAATGTCAACATCTTCGTTTGTAATGCCTTCCAAAAGCAATTTGTCTTTAAATTCCGGGTTTAACGAGTTTTTGAAATCAACGTCGTAAACCGAGGAGATTACTTTCGACTGGCTAAAAAGCGGGTCGTTGTAATAATATTTTTTAATGTAGAGTGGTACCAATGACGTTAACCAGCCATGACAATGAATAATGTCGGGAGCCCATCTCAGTTTTATTACTGTTTCGAGAACTCCGCGTGCAAAAAATACGGCTCTTTCGTCGTTGTCTTCGAACTCTTTACCGTCGGCGTCGTTCAATACAAATTTCCGCTTAAAGTAATCTTCGTTATCAATAAAATAAACCTGCATCCTGGCTGCCTGAATGGAGGCAACTTTTATGATAAGTGGATGGTCGGTATCGTTAATAACTAAATTCATTCCCGAAAGGCGAATCACTTCATGCAGTTGATTGCGCCTCTCGTTTACACTCCCGTAACGAGGCATAAATGTTCGAATCTCTCTTCCTCTCTCTTGTACTCCCTGCGGCAGGTGGCGCGCAATTACCGACATTTCACTCTCCGGTAAATAAGGAGTTATTTCTTGCGAAATATATAGTATTTTTTTCTTTTCCATTAGTCAATGAACACTGTTAAATCAAACCGCAAAGATAGTAAAAATATACTACATAATCAATTTGGCGCGTTGTGCGGGAGATTTAGAACCTGCTTGTTTACAAAAAGATGAGGTATTGACAGTATTCTTCTGTTTTAACTTTTTTGGAATGGGCTAAAAAAGCGAAGGTTTTTGTTTTAAGAACGTATCGATGCTGCTTTTTGCTTCATGCACATTTGTGTAATGAATAAGAGCGAGGTTGTCGCATCCTGAAATCATTGCCGAGAGATTTCTGCCTGCCTCGGGGCGATAAAGACAGAGCGTCTTTTTTCCCGATTCAATTGCTCGTCCTATTTCGTATCCTACGCCCATTGAAACAGTGGTAACTTCAGCGATTAAAACATCGGCCGATTGCAGCCATTGTATGTCGCGGTCGTGGATGTATTTATCGGTCGGCCCGTCGTCGCCCTTACTTGTTAATGCCGGGTTGCCAATGTGTTCGGTTAACACTTCTCCATAAGTTGTAAGGTGTTCAATTAATTCTGAATAGAGAACTGCATCTTCGCGCCCGCCTCGTATCGACCCTGCAAAATAGATTTTCATAAATACCTTTTTTCAATAATAAATGTAATGGTATGCGCAAGTTTAAAACTAATTCAGTAGTTGCGCGTACAAAAAACTAAAGCTATAAAATTATGAATAAAATATTGTTTTGGGCACCTCGTTTATTAATGATTCTTTTTATCGGTTTTATAAGTTTGTTTGCTCTCGATTCGTTTAATGGCGACAACACCTATTTTAAGGAAGTTGGTGCCTTTTTTATTCATCTTATTCCGTCGGCTATTTTGGCTCTTTTGTTAATTATTGCCTGGCGGCACGAATGGGTGGGAGCAATTGTATTTTTGTTTTTAGCAATCGGGTACATTGTAATGGCTTGGGATAAATTTCCGGTTAGTGTCTATTTTATTATTTCGGGGCCTCTATTTGTTATTGGTGTATTGTTTGGAATGAATTGGTTTTTCAGGAAACAGGTAAAACAATCCCGGTCTAAAGGTCTTTTATAAAAATGTCGCCAAAGCAGACATTAGAAAAAGCTCCCGATGGTTAACACCGAGCACACAATTAAAAGAACCAAACTTAGTCCGAAGGAGAAATTTAGTTTATTCTCTTTTACTAAAAACCGAAAACTAAGAAAGAGGAATACAACTTGAGCCAACAGAAACGGAATGGTTAAAATTTCGCGGAAAACACCAACAATTACAAAATCAACTTTAAAATAGTTGAATGCATAAAGAATTACAAAATAAGCAACAATTACAAAATTAGCCCGCATTAACCACTTATTATTCATAACATTAACTTCAATTAAGAATTACTGAATCCAATTCTAATATTTCATTTCAACATCGAGTTGTCGTCCTTCGGCAAAAGCTTTTTTGTCGAGCGAAGTTCCAATTCCAATTCCCAATACCATTCCAATTGGAATTCCAATTCCAAGAAATGCCATATTTCCCATGGCTGCTCCAAATGCAACCCCTAACGAAACCCCAAAAACAGACAATCCAATGGCAAGCCATTTATCTCGATAGTAGTTTTTGGGGACTAACTTCAGCTCTTTTTCAAGCAGACCCAAAATTTTGGGTTGCATATTCCTTAATTTTCTTAGAAGCATTCTGTTGGTTCCCGAAAACGAGTTTATCTCATCAATATATTCGTTCAGTTTGCTGCCAATATCGTCTGTAATTTCATTCTTTCTCAGTTCTGAGAACAACTTGTTAAACCGAACAATTTTGGCTGCCAGTTTTATATTTTCGTCAATATTCTCTTTTTTTTCAATCTCTTTAAGAATCATTTTAAAGTAATTAGTACCCGTTCTTTAAATAGATTACACCTCGCTCAAATTTATCGTAATTTAAAACAAATCTTTTGATTGCAGACATCGTTTTCTCCAATTTTCTTACTTTCGCAAAAAAAAAATGAAGATTCAATTTCTCTTGCTTTTATTAATTATTGCTGTTTTTAGCGGGTGCAAACAAAACAGTAAATACATATACAACAAAGGTTTTGTGTATGGCACAATGTACAGCATTATT